>CAYMVU010000035.1:0-11298 GCA_964394215.1 uncultured Gammaproteobacteria bacterium | reverse complement strand
CGGAATAACGATGCTTATTTTAGATTTCATATGCTCTCCAATTATAGCATTCTTACAGATCCATCCATTTGTAAGTGGAGTTATGTATAATTGATAAATGGACGTTCTGAAGGTACAAAACCTTAACAAACAATTCGGAAAATTTAAGGCAGTTGACAATATATCATTTGTCTTAAAAAAAGGAGAGATTCTTGGATTACTTGGTCCCAACGGTGCCGGTAAAACAACTACAATACAAATGCTTTTGGGAGTGCTGTCTCCTTCTTCCGGAAATATTTCGTATTTCGGCAAGGATTTCGAAAGTCACCGGGAAGAGATTCTTGAAAAAGTTAATTTTTCTTCAACTTACACGAATTTGCCCTGGAACTTGACAGTCAGAGAAAATCTAACGTATACATCATACCTCTATGATATTCCAAAAAGAAAAGAGAAATTGTACAAAATCGTGGAAGCATTTCGCTTGCATAAACTGTTGAATCAAACCCTGACTGAACTCTCTGCCGGTCAACTAACCCGTGTAAATCTGGCTAAGGCATTCGTGAATGATCCCAAGGTACTCCTTCTTGATGAACCGACATCCAGTCTCGATCCGGAAGTAGCAAAAATGGTGCGCGAATTTATTCTTTCAGAGCGTTCTAATAACGAACTATCGATCGTCTTTACAAGTCACAATATGAGCGAGGTTGAGGAAGTATGTGACCGGATATTGTTTATTAATAACGGAATCATTGTCGCGGACGATACACCGGAAAATCTCATGAAGTCACTAGATACGGTACGTGTCAGGCTGGTGATGAGTCCGAAATACCTGACCTCGATATTGAGTTTTGGTAATCAGAATAAAGCATCAGTTCATCAGGAAGATCGCGAATATATGATTGAACTAAAAGAGAACCAAGTACCACTGCTCTTGGCGTTTTTATCTGATCATAAGATGAAATATTACGAGATCAGTATTGATAAGCCTGATCTTGAAGATTACTTTTTATATATTGCCAGTCAGAATAAAAATCGGGACTTGTAAATTTACCTTGTCATTCCCGAATACGATCGGGAATCTAAATAAATATGAAATTACATCGAATTTACGCCATTTTACTCCGTAATCTTTACCTTTTCAGAAGGAGTTATGATCGTTTGGCTGATTCTTTTTACTGGATCACGCTTGATCTTCTGACTTGGGGGATCACGGGAGTCTATTTCCAATCATTTTCACCGGAATCACAGAACATTGTGTTCATGCTGATCTCTGGAGTTGTCCTCTGGAATCTGGTATATCGAACTCAGTCAGATATCAATGTCAGTCTGCTTGAGGAATTATGGAATAAAAATCTCATTAATCTCTTTGTCTCGCCGCTGAAGTTTGTCGAGTTTATCAGCGGACTGGTGATACTCGGTGTAGTGAAGGCAATGATTAGCTTGATGTTCGGAAGTCTACTAGCCTGGCTGTTTTTTCATATCAGCATTCTGAATTATTCGATTCATCTTGTGTTCTTTTTCCTGTCCTTGGTGCTTACCGGAGTCTGGGTGGGATTTATGATTTCTTCAGTCATCCTCCGTTTCGGTACACGAATACAGACACTGGCATGGACCTTTGTATGGATTGTCTCACCGTTCTCAGCCATTTACTACCCGTTGGAAACTCTACCGAAATGGGCACAATACATTTCACATGCACTGCCGACAAGTTATATTTTTGAACAGGGACGAAACCTTCTTCTTCATGGTCAGGTGAACTATCAAATGATCGCAGTCAGCTTTGTATTAAATGCTGTTTACATCGTCGGCGCTTTCTATTTCCTGAAATCCAGCTTTCGCAAAGTCCTGGACAAAGGTTTGGTGAAAGTATACTGATCTACACATTTAATAAGCAATTCGGGCTTGAGCACCGTTGACTGATAAAGAAACTTCATTATAATGAGGCTAATGTCAACCTCAATCGAAGCATTTCAAACCATGGTTAATGAACGTAATCCCCGCTTCTTTGATCCTGTCCCCTTCGTCCAGAAAGATATTGATCGTATCTATAACCAGGAACAAGTAACGGTCGGTATGCCGATGGGTGCGGAAATCATTTTGAATGCACTTTCCCGTGAGCATACCGTCGCAATAGTGGGAGCACAGCTCGGCGATGAGGGAAAGGGCCGTATTGTTGATAATAAACTGGAACAGATTCTTTCAATTCCCGGAATGCAGATGGCTTATGTAGTGCGATTCCAGGGAGGCTCCAATGCAGGACACACCGTATATACTCCTGAGGGAAGAAAAATTCCGCTTCATCAGGTCCCTTCGAGTATCAATGAAGACCGTGCAGTCGGTATTATGGACAGCGGTATGGTCGTCCATATGGAAGATTTAAAAACGGAAATTGAAGATGGGGAGGCGATTGTCGGAGATCTTAGAAATCGCCTGTACCTTAGTGAAGAGGCAAAACTTGTCACTGATCTTGAGCGTGCCGAAGAAGTCGTAAACAGATTCAAAAGTTCAGGGAAATCCGGCGGCGGGACAGGACGCGGAATCAGTCCGACATATGCCAATGACTTGAGTAGGTTAGGAACTCATGTCAAAGACCTTATGGCTGAAAATTGGCGGGAAGTGTATGCAGCAAGGTATGACCGATATGCTAAAGAATTTGCGGTGCACAACTACGACATAGCAACCATGCAGGTACCGGATCTTCGCGCTACCCGAGACCAGAAAAAAGCAGTAACCCGCAATCTCGGGACAATGGATGAATTTTTGGACCGTCTGGAATCGGTCAGGAACTGGTATATCGAACGAGATGCAAGTCAGCCAGATCAACCCTCAATGATTCAGAATACATTCCTCATGCATCAGGAAATGTACAATAATCTCAATGCCGGAGTACTGTTTGAAGGAGCACAAGCTGTCGGACTTCATCACGCAATCGGCAGACTTCCTGATGTGACATCCTCAGATACCAGTATCAACGGTATTGCGGCAGGTACAAAGCTGTGGAAAGCACAGGATATCCGTGAGAAAATCGGTGTCATGAAGCTGACCTATATGTCCAGTGTCGGAAGCGTACATATGGCAACTGATTTGATGCTACCGAGAAAAGCTATCACTGATGAGAGCGGTTTGACAGGTGCTCAAAAGTTCGGTGCATGGGTCCGGGAAGAAGCACATGAATACGGCACAACGACAGGCAGACCACGTGATATCTGTCTTCTGGATTTGGAACTGATGAGATACAACATCCGCATGGGCGGGATCGAGATGCTTGCAGGAACTCATCTTGATATCGCGCGAGAAGACATGCCTATCAAAGTCTGTACTCACTATGTCGATTCGACAGGACAACGTGTCGCCTATCAGCCGGGTGTCGAGCATCAGGAAAACCTTACACCTGTTTATGTTGATCTTCCCGGATGGGACGGAGCCGCTGCACAGCAAGCACGTACGTTTGATGAACTTCCCGATAACGCGAAGAAGTTCCTGGCATTTGTACAGGCTCAGACAGCAACACCGATTACCGCCGTGACCAACGGGCCTCAACGTGAACAGCTTGTTGAGATTCCCCGATGGGAACTGCCTCCGAAACCGTTTTTAGGGGTTGATGTGCAGAACTGAGAGCAAAGATCAATTACAGTTACTACTCGCTTGGAGCAATTTACTATTCTGAAGTTTCCCCGAGTGCAAACGAAGATAACGGAATAGATACAATTCCCTCTCCAACTGTCTCCCCATAGGGAATGTCTGACTGAGCTATATAGTCGGCTTTTATTCCTGAGTCATCCTGCTCCCACATGACAGAGGAATAATTGGGAATACCTTTAATATTCGGTTTATTTGTAAGAGTAAGATTCCTGTTCAGGTTAGTATCATATACGCCAATGAAGTAATTCCCGCCTGCATCGGCGATTCGTGCGATATATGCAATATATTGATTGTTACCGGACCACGCTGCCTTGCTGACAAGTCCAATATATTCGACCGAAGGACTGTCAACAGTGGTGTAAAAAAGCAGTTCTGAATTAATTCCCGCTCGCGCAAAAAGTAACACTTTTCGTTCATCCGGTGATAGTATAGCATCCGTAAACAGTTCAACTCGTAAATTCTCTACCTCAATAGAGTCATTTACATCCGCCAAAACTTTCTCTTGCCCGTTTTGTACAAAAAATACACTTCCTTTCTTTATTTTGATTTTTCCTTTATTGATATCAACAAATTCAAATGTTGAAATAATCTCTTCCAGCAAATACGGATTCCCGGCAATCAAATCTATTGATACATAACCGCCGACAGGATTTTCTAAATAGATAATGTCAGTATCTTGTTTGTCAGGATAGGTTGTTATGGTCTTTCTATATCCTGAAAGCCCATTTATCGTAATTTTTTTTTGTTCACTATAATCATTTTGACGATATTCAGGGATTTCTGAAGGCATATCCTCCGCAATAAAACAAATATCGAAAAAGGTATGATTCTTTTTCAGTTCAGCAGATGAACTTGCTCTAGGATCCATGACATCACTGAACTCTGTACACTCCCACCGTTCCTGAGGAATAATTTCTTCGGGATGGCGTAACGAAAATTTTTGGCTACTTGATCTGTATGTCTTCCAGTTGGCTAACTGAAAATCTGAAAGCGTCGGATAAATAATTGGGGTACTTGTTAGCGTTGGTGAAGAAGTGATTGAAGGCTGTATTATATCCGATTTAGCAGTCTGTTCCTCTATCTGCTTTCTGTTATTTTGTACAAGAAATATGATGCTTGCTAACAGAATTACGAATGAAAAAATAAAAATGTATATTGGTATTCGAGATTGTGCTGAAGGTTCAGATAAGGAAGGTACATCTGTCTCATCAGTAGGTTCATCCATGACCTAAGTATGATATGGGTAAAATACATTGTCAAGTATCCAAGCACCCGGAATACATAGGCACTATCATCCCATTTCAGGATAATGACACTTTTTGAATTTTTTCCCTGAGCCGCACCAGCAGGGATCGTTGCGTCCGAGTGTTTTCTTTTTCGGTGCACTCAAAGATACTGCCTGTTTAGGAGGTTGCTGTGTCAAACGGGTCGGTTCCTTCTGCTTTCCTGAAAAAGGGTCTACAGCTGATGCCGCCTGAAACTGCATTGGCTTTTTTTGCTGCTGTGTCTCCTTGATTTCTTCTGCCTGTTTCGGCTCTTGAATTTCAACTCGCATAATGCGCCTTATCGACTCAAAGTTGATATCGGCCAAGAGTTTTTCGAACATCATAAATGCCTCATTTTTGTATTCCACAAGCGGATCCATCTGCGCAAATCCTCGGAGATTGATTCCCTGCCTAAGATCATCAATCGCAGTCAAATGCTGTGTCCAGTATTGATCGATCGTTGAAAGGAAAAGTGAACGTACTACCTGATTCCAGATCTGTTCTCCGATTTTTTCTGAACGGGCTGCATAATGTTTTCTTGCCTGTTTTGTCAGATATTCCTGGAAAGCTATCTGATTATTTTCCTCAAGAATTTTATTCAACTGGTCTTTTTTGATATCCAGAAGTACATCAATATCTTTTTCAAACTGCTCACGAATATCTTCCTGTGTTTCTTTCAGGGCAAAAAAGTTTGCTCCCATCATTGCTATTTGTTCATCAATAACTCGATAGACAGTTTCCTTGAATGCCTTCGGATCGGTTTCAGGATAATTCAGAAGCTTTCTTCTTAACGAATAAATAATATCTCTCTGTCTGTTTAGAACATCATCGTACTCGACCAAATGCTTTCGTATGTCAAAATTGAAGCCTTCGACCTTGACCTGTGCCTGCTCGATAGCACGCGAAACCATACCGTGAGATAACGGTTGATCTTCAGGAAAATTGAGCATTGTCATCATATTTGAGATCTGCTCACCGCCGAATATGCGCATCACATCATCCTCCAGCGAAACATAGAATCTGGTCTCCCCGGGGTCACCCTGACGGCCAGATCGTCCTCGAAGCTGATTATCAATACGGCGCGATTCATGTCGCTCAGTCCCGAGAACATAGAGCCCGCCGAGTTTGATGATTTCATTATGTTCTTTTTCCCAAGCTTCATACGCCTTTTTGTATTCAGCTTCTGTTTTGAAACTGCCCTTTTCCAATTCACCACCCAGAACGATATCAACTCCACGGCCTGCCATATTGGTTGCGACAGTGACCGCATGTTTTTTTCCTGCCTGCGCGATGATATGTGCTTCCCGCTCATGGTTTTTCGCATTCAATAGCTCATGCGGAATACCTTTTTGCTTCAGCAATCTGGAGAGATGTTCGTTTTTATCAATTGAGGTCGTACCTACAAGTACCGGTCGACCTTTTTTGTACTGTTCAGCAATGTCCTCAACCACAGCATTGTATTTACCCCGCATCGTTTTGAAAATAAGATCCGGATTATCTATACGGGCCATCGGTCTATGTGTGGGAATAACTAAAACATCCGTCTTATAAATTTTGTTGAACTCCTCAGCTTCCGTGGAAGCTGTACCTGTCATACCCGCAAGCTTGTCATACATTCTGAAGTAATTCTGAAGAGAGACCGTTGCGAGAGTCTTCGATTCCTGCTTAATCGGCACACCTTCCTTTGCTTCAATGGCCTGATGCAAACCTTCGGAAAATCTCCGGCCTTCAAGAAGCCGTCCGGTAAACTCATCAACGATAATGACTTCGCCATTGCGGACAATGTAGTCTTTATCAAGCTGAAAAAGACTTTGCGCCTTCAGTGAAGCTTCAATATAAGAAAGTGTGTCAAAATCTTTTTCATAAATATTATCGACTCCCAAAATTTTCTCTACTTTTTCGATTCCCTTTTCGGTGAGGTGTGCAGTCCGGAGTTTTTCATCAATGACAAAATCCCCGTCTGCCGAAAGCTGTTTGACAATTTTTGAGTAGTCATAATATTTTGAGGTATCCTGTTCGTATGGAGCAGAAATGATGTGCGGTGTTCGTGCCTCGTCAATAAGAACGGAGTCCGCTTCGTCAACAATTGCAAAATGAAACCCTCTCTGGACAAGCTGTGCCGGACTTTGCGCCATATTGTCCCGAAGGTAATCAAATCCGAATTCTGAGTTAATGCCGTATGTGATGTCTGCCTCATATGCCACTTTTCGTGAAATCGGACGCAGATGCGATAATCGCTGATCAGTAATTTCGCTATCAGTATACTCAGGATCAAACTGCAACGACTGTCCGGAAATAAGAGCAGATGTAGTCAGACCAAGAAAGTGGAAAACCTGTCCCATCCATCCGGCATCCCTCCTTGCAAGATAATCATTTACGGTTACCAGATGTGCGCCTTTTCCTTCCAGAGCATTGAGATACAAAGCGGCTGTCGCAGTAAGAGTTTTTCCCTCTCCTGTTTTCTGTTCGACGACTTTTCCTTCATGCATCGCGATTCCGGCGATAAGCTGTACATCATAATGTCTTTGCCCAAGCGTCCTTCGTGCTGCTTCACGGACAAGTGCAAACGACCACGGGAGAATGTCATTGAGTGTTTTCCCCGATTGAAGCTCTTTTTTGAGTTTTGCTGTTTCCTTCTCGAAATCTGTATCCTTAAGGCTTCGTGCTTTATCTTCTAAATTATTGATTTCGGCTACAATTCCGGTAATTCTGTTTATTTCTTTTTGATTAAAATCAAAAAATTGTTTGATGAAGGATAACATATGAATACAATTCTAAAACACAAATGATAATTTACAAGCTAAAAGAAGGCGTAAAAAAATTACTGCAGGAAATACTCGTTCGGGATTACAAGCAAACGATCAGCGGTAAACCGAGTCTGACTGGTATTTTCAGGATTTCCTTTCACAACCACATGTACAGAGTCTCCTTCTTTCAACTTTGAAAAACCGATTTTTTCTGTTTCTAACGATTTAATGTTAAGCATCAACTGACTGGTTTTTGACTCTATATCCAGTACATAGTCAGTTTTATCAACTGTCAGAACATTCACTGTATAATCTTCAGAAGTTACGTTTGTGATTTTGCCTGATAAGACGATATACTGCTGGTCTCGATACACCGCATTTGCCGTGATCGAATCACCGATCTCCGGACCGGTCACAAATATATAGTCACCCTTTTCGATATCTTCCTGTTTCAAATCTATGGTTTTGGCACCGGCAATATCATAAAAATTAGTCAATGTATCGTCGATAGAAATACTTATCGTTTTACCGTCAGCATCAGCAAGGGTCCAATCATTTGTGTCAACTTCTGTCACTACACCTGACACAGCTTTTTCCTTTTCTTTCAGTTCTTCTACCTTTTCGGCAACCTTCTCCTTCAACTTATCAACTTCTTCTGTCAGACTTCCTGATGGTGTAGATGTCGGAGACTGTGAAAAAACCGGCAATGCCGCTATAGTAAATATGATGAGCGTAAGTGCTGTAACTGAGTATTTCATATTATTCGTCTTTGAGATAGTAAACTCGTAACGTTTGTTCCTGCGGGGTACTGCTCCCTGAGTAAACGCTGATCTGAATCACGTTTTCTCCGAGTGCAAGAGGCATTTCAACCGAAAAATCACCTTTCTCATTTTTTACAATTTCCTCAGCTACGGGTGATTGAAATATGACCAAACCGTTCATCGGTGCTTTCCCGGATATTGTTACTGTATTTTCTTTGACGACAGTGCCATGTTCGGGAGAAGAAATGACAAGTTGTGCCTGTGAAGTGCTTGCGGTGACAGGCTGTGTAACTACCTTTTTATCATCCGATTCGATTGGGATAACTTTTGCTTCATCTGTGCTGTTTGTCTTGAAGAGCACAAAAAGTCCTGCGCCGGCACCCAATAGAATACCGAACACTATAGCAATAATGGTTTCCCGTTTCATATGTTAATTATAAATCAGTTCTTTCAAAATTGTAGGTATGGTTTCAATAAGATCTGCTACATTGTACCAGAGACCTTTAGAAGACATAAGTTTACCTGCAGCTTTTTTCTCTAAGAAAGACGCAATCACGGATGATGTGACAGGGTCATTTTTAGCATACAACGAAACAATGAGACCTGCCAATACATCACCGGTCCCTCCTTTTGTCAGACCTTGGTTGCCGCCTTCTATTGTAACAACTGTTTCACCGTCAGAAACGATATCCCTAATTGCTTTGAGAAGAATGACGCAATGATGCTTTTTTGCCTGTTCCTGCACTGTCTTTATCTTTTCTTCCATTGATAATTCCGTGATGCGTATACCGAAGAGCCGCTCAAATTCCAGTTGGTGCGGTGTCAAAATAGGCAATGCATTTCTATTCTCAAGCCACTCAAGTTTCATCATCTGCAGTGCACCGGCATCGAGTACCAGTTTCTTATCAGGAAAATGTGATAAGGCATATTTTGTTATTGCAGCAGTATATTCAGCCTCATCAGAAATTTGTAATACATCATCAAAATTGTTGATTACAAATTCACCATTGGTCAATTCCGATCGCACCATTCCAGGGCCGATCAGGATGGCGTCGTCTTCTTCGATGTAAGAAGGAATATCGTTTTGATGAACGACAATGCCGTTTCTGAACTTTTTTTTCAGCGAGGTTAATATCTCGTTATTCTCTTTTGTCGAGGCATAATGAACCATGTCAGAAAAATGTGAAGAGATCTCCGCCGCCCAGAGAGATGCAGCATGAAACAGTGTCGAGCCGCCGATAATCATAACTTTTCCGTTGTGTCCTTTGTGAGATTCCTCTGATGGAATGTAGAGTTTATCAAGAAACGGTTTCAGTGTTTCTGGATTTTCAGTTCTTATTTTCATAGTAATTATCCGTGTTATGCTATCCGCCAGTCGTCGGACGGAATGACAGCTGTGTATTCTGATATCTTAATTATTTTACTACTCTCTACCACCTGCTGCCTTATTTGCTATAATTATACCTTATGAAGATTTCACATCGCGACCTCCGCCATAAATACTCTGCATTTTTTGAAAAGAATAAACATGTCGAAGTTCCGGCGATCTCTCTTGTGCCGCAAAACGATCCGACAACTCTGTTTACAGGATCCGGCATGCAGCAGCTTGTCCCCTATCTTCTGGGAGAACAGCACCCTCTGGGCAATCGACTGTACAATATTCAACCGTGCATCAGAGCACAGGACATTGAAGAAGTCGGAGACAACCGCCATGACACTTTTTTTGAGATGATGGGGAACTGGTCGCTCGGAGACTACTTCAAAAAAGAACAGCTTAACAATCTTTTTACATTCCTCACTGATCCTGAGATCGGATTGGGTCTTGATCCGAAAAGGCTATATGTAACGGCTTTTGAAGGAAATGATTCGGCACCTCAGGATAAGGATAGTATCGAAATCTGGAAAGACATATTTCATAATGCAGGAATGGAAGCTGAAATCGGTGAACGGATTTTCCTTTATGGAGCGGAAAAAAACTGGTGGTCACGGGCGGGAGTACCGGAAAATATGCCGGCCGGCGAACCGGGCGGTCCGGACAGTGAAGTCTTCTACCAATTTGATGTCGAGCATGATCCTTCATTTGGTGAAACATGTCATCCGAACTGTGACTGCGGTCGGTTTATGGAAATCGGAAACTCAGTTTTCATGCAGTATAAAAAGATGGACGACGGGACATTTGCAGAGCTTCCGAAAATGAATGTCGATTTCGGCGGAGGTCTGGAACGGCTTCTTGCCGCGACCAATAACGATCCTGATATTTTTAAAACTGATGTTTTCTCCGGAATCATTAAAGGAGTGGAAGATGCGACAGACATTTCCTATGAAAATGCCGAAAACAAACCGGCAATGAGAATTATCGCAGACCATCTGAAAACCGCTACATTTATCATCAAAGACGGCATTACACCATCAAACAAAGAACAGGGATATATTCTCCGTAGACTTCTCCGTCGTGCACTTGTGAAAGTGAGAGCCTTGAATAACGGATTCTCAATCGATTCCATATCCCCTATTATCGAAAAAGTACTGAAAACATATGACGGAATTTATTTTGATTTGAATAAGGACAAAGAAACTATTATTCCCGTCATCACACAAGAGATAATGAAGTTTCAGAAAACGCTTGAGAAGGGATTGCGTGAAATCGAAAAACTGAAGGAGGTAAATGCTAAACAGGCTTTTGATCTCTATCAATCATATGGTTTCCCATTGGAAATCACACAGGAAATTCTTGAGGAACGAGGTCAAAAGATTGATCGCGCGGCTTGGAAAGAAGAAGTCCAAAAACATCGGGAAAAGTCACGGTCTTCAGCTCAGGATCGGTTCAAAGGCGGACTCGCTGATCATGCAGAACAGACAGTCAGATATCATACGGCTACTCATTTGATTCACCAGGCTCTGTTT
>CAYMVU010000034.1:0-11412 GCA_964394215.1 uncultured Gammaproteobacteria bacterium | reverse complement strand
AGAACAGACAGTCAGATATCATACGGCTACTCATTTGATTCACCAGGCTCTGTTTGATATCATAGGAGATTCTGTCAGGCAGGAAGGCTCAAATATCACCTCAGAACGTCTTCGCTTCGACTTTTATAGTGCAACGGCACCTGCTGAAGATGCAATACAGAAAATCGAAGAGATCGTAAACAGGAAAATTAAAGAAGCTCTTCCTGTTGAGAAAGTTGTATTGCCGAAGACAGAAGCGGAAAAAGTCGGGGCACGCTCTTTTTTCAAGGAAAAATATCCCGATCAGGTGAATGTGTATTTCATCGGTGCTGACGCAGATCACATCAAAGACGCCTATTCCAAAGAGTTCTGCGGCGGTCCTCATGTGACAAATACCCGTGAAATCGGTCAAATCACTATCCAGAAACTCAAAAAAATCGGGAGTAATATGTATCGTGTGTATGCAAAGTAGCTTATAGACTGTAGGTGGTAGGTTGTAGAAGATAATGAATGATGTAATATTATGTTATGTCATCATATAAAGATCTTATCGTATGGAAAAAGTCGATCAATCTTGTTACAGAAATATACACTGTAACAGCTGCATTGCCTACTGAAGAAAAATTTGGCCTTGTATCACAGATGAGAAGAAGTGCAGTTTCCATACCTTCAAACATTGCTGAAGGTCGGCGCAGAAATTCGCAAAAAGAGTATAAACAATTTTTAGCAATTGCTTATGGTTCTGGCGCCGAACTTGAAACCCAAATAGAAATTGTTAAGCGCTTACCATTTGGTTCAACAATTGAGTTTCGTAATACAGATTTTTTGATATTAGAAGTTATGAAAATGTTAAATGTTATGGTCAGTAGACTCGACTAACTACAGCCTACAACCTACCACCTATTGCCTATGAAAAAAAATCCCATATCTTTCGCTGACCTGATGAAAGTCGATATCCGTGTCGGCGAAGTACTTGAAGCAAAAAAAGTTGAAGAATCAAATAAACTGATTGAACTGACAGTAAATTTCGGTGATGATTACGGTACAAGAACTATTTTCACAGGTATGCAGAAATGGTATACACCTGAGGATTTTCAAGGAAAAAAGTTCTTATTTGTAGCCAATCTCGAACCGAAAAAAATGATGGATCGTGAATCACAAGGTATGATTCTTTCGGCTGTCAAAGACAACGAACCCGTCATTATTCCCGTCAGCCAGGATCTGGAAAACGGGACCGAAATCCTGTAATCATACTTTCTTTTTTAAAGAAAGTCTTGTATGATGTTTTCATTCGTTAACTACCTATTATTATTTTTTTACCAACAATGGCAAGTAAAAAAGACGCTAAGTCAACAAAGTCCACCGCTTCAAAACAACCTATGGAGCATAAGGATGAGCAAACACATTCTGATACTACCCCTGCGCAGGATAGCGCGATGAGTTCAGTTATGAACCGACTCAGTCAGCAATTTAATCTTTTGACAATTTTGATCGTTGCTCTTTTCTTCTTCCAGGCATATACCTTTTATCAGGTGAAAGATATTCAGAAAAACGGAACAGTCGCAGGAACCGGCGCTGCTCAGGAATCCCCTCTATCTGAGGAAAATCTGATTGCATATGCAGAAGAACTTGATCTTGACAAGAACAAATTTACTCAATGTCTTGATGCAGAGCAAACAGCATCAACAGTTCGCGCTGATATGGATCAGGCAGCAAGTCTTTCAGTTCAGGGGACACCGGGCTTTTTCATCAACGGCAAATTCCTCGGCGGAGCATTTCCGTATGAAACATTCAAAGAGATAATTGATAAAGAAATTGCCGGTGAACCGTCAAATTCATGTACCGATTACTCGGAAGATCTGCAACAGTTCTGTAGTGATCCTGAAACGGCAGCATTTAGGCCGGAACCCGTTGAGGTCGCTGTGAACAACTCACCTATCATCGGTTCACGAGATTCAAAAGTAATTATTATAGAATTCTCTGACTTCGAATGTCCGTTCTGTGCACGCGCTTATTCTACCGTTAAACAGATCCAATCTGATTATCCCAATGATGTAGCAATCTCCTACAAGCACTTGCCGCTTACACAGCTGCATCCCAATGCAGAGCGTGCAGCACAAGCAGCCGTTTGTGCACAAGAGCAGGGTAAATTCTGGGAATATCATGACAAACTGTTTGAGTCGCAGGGCGCACAATAATACTAAACGCAATTTGATAGAAAAGGACGGGAAAACCCGTCCTTTTTTTTGTGGAAGAACTATTCACGGAAACGGTCATCTACATGGAAGTTTGCAAAATCTATATGTGTATCAATAGGAGTAGCCCATGTACTGTCGCTTCCTCCAAAAAAAGTTGAAAAAAACACTCCTCCAAACTCAAGATTCTCTACTCCCCGATAACGCATTCCTTGCTGATGCAAAACTTCCTTGCCGTTCATCCATATTTGAATACGCCCGTCATCTTCACCCGGTTCATTAAGTCGTACCTGTTGGCGCATGTCCTGCCATTCTCCTTTTACAAAACTCCAGTTACCCAAACCGTAATGTATTCCGTGATCAAATGAATGTCCTTCAATTTCCGGCGAATATATGTATGCTGAGCCCCGTCCTTCCCTGTTCCACATATATCTGGTTGAGAATCCGTTTGTACCGTCCGGAGGGCGTTGACCGCTATACACTTCACCTGCATAAAAGCCCGGAAGCTTTCCTCCTTTTACAAAAGCAAAGTTCTCCGGAAACCTGACCGAATATCCTAAATTCAGTCTTTCTTTGTTGTCCCATTTTGACGGAAGTGCGACATTGAACTGAACACCGCCGACAGGAGCACCTTCATTTTTTGTAACAGTCTGACTTGCCGAACCAGCAGGATACCGCACACGCAACACATGCTGTGAACTGTTTTTCTGTGTTTTAAATAATTGAAGGTTTTCAAGTCCGAACCATTTCTCTTCATCGGTGAGCTCTCCGTCGAGACCGATTGCAGGAAGTACTTCATTCTGAAGGATTTGTTTGTTGATATCTCCAAAGTCATAGATGAGCTCCATGTCAGAAACTTCCGGAGTTGCCGGTATAGGAGTTTCGGTAGGAACCGGTGTTGGAGACGGTACCAAAGTCGGCGTGGGTGGTACTTCATCTCTACCGCATGCTGCCAGTGCAAGCGTTGCTGTTGCCCATAGTAATATCTGCCTCCTTGTAAATATTCTTTCCGGTTCGTTGTTTTTTAGTAGTTCGCTCATTGTAGATAAATAACCCGTATATTGTATGCTCTCAGGCCGAAAAAAGAAAGAAGATATAGGAATTATACTTATTTCTTACATAATTTCTTACAATTTACTTACAATTATTCACTTATTATTGCCGTGTGTTAATAGTTCACTTATTTAAACAATTAAGTGAACTATTCCACAGAATTGGCAAGGTGTTCCGGCAGCAAACCCTCGAGCTTGTTTTGAGGTGCTTTTTTGTTGGAGGACTGAGCCGATTCGGTTGTTTTCGGAGTGGCCGGTATCGTGCCGGTCGCACATTTACAAGTCGGTTTTAGTTCATTTGTTCAGAAAGAGAGAGTTAGACATGTCACGCATCGCAGTCGTCGGAAGTGGAGTTGTCGGAACGGCAACAGGAAAGGGGTTCCTATCGAAAGGACACGAAGTAACATTCATCGACATCAGTTCGTCTCGTGTGGAAGCTCTACGTGAAATGGGTTTGGAGGCTTTGCTGCCGAATGAGTTGGAATGGCTGACGCCTGACTTCATCATCGTCACGGTGTCGACACCGCCGCATGCAAGAACCGGTGCAGTCGTACTTGACTACATCAAGAATTCCATGGAGACAGTTGGAATCCTCGTAGGGCAGGCACATCAAAGCGCAGTATTTCCGGTGGTCGTCATACGATCGACGGTACCTCCGGGAACAACGCTCAACGTGCTGCTACCGCTCCTTGAGGAACACAGTGACCTTCAGGTTGGACAACACTTCGGATTGTGTATGCAGCCGGAGTTTCTCCGTGCAAAATCATCCGAAGAGGACTTCCTCCACCCGTGGGTCACGGTCATCGGAGAGTATGATGGACCGTCAGGTAAGGCACTTCATGAGCTGTACACAGGGTTCACCGGTACCTTCTACCGGTTCAGTATTCCCGAAGCGGAAGCCTTGAAGTACGCTCACAATTTGCGGAATGCCACGATCATCTCGTTCAACAATGAGATGTGGTGGGCGCTTCGTCAAATGGGGATCGAAGACCCGAACAAACTCCTCAGCGCAGTCACTCACACCGCAGAGAGTGCATGGAATCCGCAGTACGGCAGCATCGGCGGACGTCCGTACGGAGGCACTTGCCTTCCCAAGGATACCCAAGGCCTGCATGCGCATGCCGTTAGTCGCGGGATCCAAATGCCACTTCTCAGGGCAGTAATCGATGTTAACCACATGTTCGATTTATTCGCCCATGAAGGCCAGGTCGAACAGGCAGTCATCGAAGGACTTGCCTGGAAGGCGAACCCTATTTTGGCCGCGCTTCAAGCCGGCCAAATCTCTGCCGCGGCAGACTAGCCTGGAGGAACCACAATGCAGGACCTGTTGACCTATTGGCCGCTCGGCGTGATCGGACTCTGGCGCTGGATCGTCTGGATGATTAAATTCATCCTGGCGACGCGCTACCGTCCCTACCCGACTGGCTACCGGGCCACGGTCTCAATCGTGGTTCCGGTCTACAACGAGGATCCGGAGCATTTCAAGACTGCGGTGATGTCATGGGTGAAAAACAAGCCCTACGAGATTATCGCAGTCATAGATCACTCGGATGTGCAAAACGTTGAGTGGTTTAAACGATTTGCTCAAAGCTTTCGCCGGGCAAAGCTCATCGTCACCACGACACCCGGCAAACGTCCTGCACTCAAAGACGGAGCCTATCAGGCAAACGGCAAGATCATCGCCTTTGTCGATAGCGACACCGTCTGGGAACAGGACACTATGAAGCAAGCACTTGCGGCATTCGCAGATTACGCCGTAGGTGCCGTCGCCACGCGCCAAGCATCCGCAGAAGCAAGAACACCGGCACAACGGTACCAGAACATTCTTTGGCAGATGCGATATCTGCTGGAGATGAAAGCTCTTGTCGTGGGAGGCATTTTCCTTGAACATCTCTTCCCGCAAAGCTTTATGGGACCTGCTATAACCTGTGCTTCCGGACGAACCGCCTTTTACCGTCGTGAAGCTCTCATGCCGGTTATTGACGGTCTCGTGACGGAGGAATTCTTCGGTGAGAAATGCATCTCTGGAGATGATAAATATCTCACCACGGAGGTGCAGCGTGACGGATGGACCGTTTGGTATCAGGATACCGCAATGGTCTACACGTTCGCCGTTCCCACTCTGAAAGAGCTCTGGAAGCAGCAATTGCGATGGGCACGAAACTCGTGGAGATCAGATCTGCAGGCGATATTCAGTCAATGGATACGTCATCGCCCTGCGCTCTGGCTCTATGATATCGACCGTTGTATCGCTCCCTTTACCCTGCTCTTGGGACCGATTTTTTTTGTCGTATCCCTGATCAAGGGTGATTGGATAATTGCAACAGGGCTTCTTCTCTGGTGGATTGCAAGTCGCAGCGGCAAGCTCGGATTGCACCTGAAGGAACGACCGCATGACATACTTTTCATCCTGTGGTACACGCTGCTGTCGTTTGCTTCAGCTGTGATTAAGATTCATGCCTTAAGTACCATCAAGACACAAGGCTGGATCACCCGATGGGACCCGACCAGGAATCCCATGGCGAACCTGAGAGGTAAAGTGCTCGGACCTGCACTCACCGCAGGCTTCCTGGTCATTCTCTTTCTACTCGTTCTGTTTTACTAAAGGAGATATCTATGAAGTACGGAATCGTGTTTCTATTGATCGCAGCTATGCTTCTGAGCGGTTGTACTGTCTCTCTGCCCTGGCAGTCAAGACAGGAAATTTCCGCACAGGAAGTGCTGCAGACAGCAGATCAGCAGGGAATTCCGCTGAATGCGGAGGATATGTACTCTGCCGGTTTCCGGTTCGAACAGGAGGGCAAGCATCGCGACGCAATCGTCATGTACAACACCCTTCTTGAGGAATCGGTCACCCGGGAGCTACGTCTTAGGACCTACCATCGGCTGTTCTATGCGTATGGAGCAATCAATAACTGGCCGATGGCCGCACAATCTCTCGTGACGCTTGTCCGGATCGATGCAGACTGGACGAAGCTCAAGATCGCGCTTGATCTGGTCGACGGACAGAACGGCTCTGAGGCAATCAGCAAGTACCGCGCAAATGTCCTCCCTCACATTGCGGAACCTAGCAGATCTAACATCGAAGACTGGCTAGAGGACATGGAACGTGGACTTGTCACTTTCAGCCTCAACTGAGACCGTACAATTACAACTGAATAACAACCGAATAAGAGCAGCCCCTCACAATGGAGTGAGGGCATTTGATTTGAGTAATACTCAAGTTGAGTGCGCCGGGTTCTCCGGCGGCTGCAATCTTTCATTTCTCTTACAAGCCATTTACATTAAAATGTATACTATAAAAAAATGTTAAAAAATAAACTTTCTTTCTTAACCTTTTTAATATTGTCATGTTTTGCATATATGGGAGTCATATCTCCATCAGCTCTTCATGCCGCAACATGTGACAGCTCCCATGTCAGGTACGCCAGCTCATCAAACACACTGTATGTCGAAAACGGCGGAACTTGTACTCTTACAGATATTTCATCACTTGCAAGTTCATCTGCACCGCTTGTTCTTGAAGATGCTTCCCAGAAAGTTTGGTTTCTCGGAGCAAACATTAAAATTGAAGACGGATCAACGTTGGTTTTAAATGACGATGTAAATACATTGAGAATGAAAAGTAATGCCGGTGACTACATCACAATGCTTGTTGATTACGGAATTTTAGAATCTACCGGTACGACAATCACATCATGGGATACCTCTTCCAGTCAACCTGACACGAACTCTTCAGACGGGAGATCTTATATCAGTATAATTTCACGTGCAGGCGGACAGAATTCACGTCTTGTCATAAACAATTCGCAAATTCAGAACCTCGGGTTTAACGGATCAACGGATCAGTCAGGTTTCGCCATGAAAACCATAAATCCTGATTCTTCAACAACAATCTCAGGAACGGTTTCCTCAAGCATGTTTTCCCACAATTATATCGGCGCTTACCTCTGGGGAGCTGACAGCATGAACTGGAGTTCAAACACGTTCACCCAGAATGAAACTGACGGACTGACACTGAATAACGGAACCGGGCAGAATACGTTTACATCAAATACATTTACGGACAACGGCAATTACGGTTTATATGTTTCAGATGCAAACAACAACTCATTCACCGGAAATGCTTTCAGCGGAAATACTGAAAACTATTATTACGCAAAGCAGAATGCACAAAACACAATTCTGGATACAGAATCTATCCAAGCCAAGGCAAATACCAGTACGGCATCATGGACAATAAAAAGTTCGCAAAGACTTGCGTACATAAATGATCGTGATATAGCAACAAATGTCGATGGCTTAGAGTCCTCGCTTGTCCTTGATAGTGCAAACACGAGTGCCGTGGTATCCTTCACTCGTGTGGCGCTTCAGACAATTCCTCAAACCGGAGTTCTTTCTCTGACTCCCCGTATCTGGGAGATGAGCGGCAATCATTATAAAAAGTGGACTGTCGAATCGGCAACGACAACAAATGTCAGCTTTACAGTCGGAGAACTGAATCCGAATACAAACTACGATATTCGTGTTGACGGAAACGATTATCAGCAGAAAACCAGTAACGGATCAGGAGAGATCACTTTTAGTTACACACAAAATCCTGCCGGCAGGACATTTGAAGTCTTACCTGCTTCCGCCACATTTAATCCCATTTGTTCAAGTGAAAACGTACGATGGGCAAGCTCATCAAACAGTCTATATATCTCAGGAGAAGTCACCTGTACACTGACCGATCTTTTGACAATCATCGGCCCCTCCGGTCCGCTTGCTGAGGTTGCAACCGGAGAATGGCTCCTTACTGCCAATTTGCGGTTGACAGACGGCGCAAAGCTTAAGCTTTACGGAAGCAGTATCGGAGGAGATGTTGATTATCTCAAACTCAAAAGTGATAACACCACCGATCCCAATAACTACGTCTTTATCCGGGCAGATCACGGCACACTTGATATAAGATCGACAAAAATTACTTCATGGGATACGGCAGCAAATAATGTTGATACCGAAACCGATACCTATGGCCGTGCCTTTATTCATGTCCGATCTAGGCTGGCAGGTGACGGTGTGACTGCCAATGAATCCACAATGGATATTCTGGACAGTGAAATTGCATACCTCGGACACTACGCTGCAGAAAGCTATGGCTTGGTATGGAAGGTTTCAGGCACTCCGACACAAGCCTTATTTGATGCGGTAAACGTCTACGGTGATATCAAGAACAGCTATATCCACCACAACTACTTCGGTGTTTACACCTATGGATTATACGGAGGTGAATGGATCGACAATGAGATTGCCTACAATGTCAAATACGGTCTTGATCCTCACGATGATTCGGACAGTATTTTGATCGAAAACAACCACAGTCATCACAACGGTAATCACGGGATCATCTGTTCCCAACGATGTGACACGCTGACGATCAGAAACAACCGTTCTGAGTACAACACAGGTGTCGGGATCATGCTTCATCGCAATGCAAACGACTCTGTAGTCGAGAACAATCAGGTCAATTACAATACCGATGCCGGTATTGCAATTTTCGACAGTCACAACAACATGATTAGAAATAACAATGCCCAATTCAATAAATACGGTATCCGTTTCAGTGTCGGCAGCTCGGGAAACACTACGGATGGCAATGTCTTTTCTGACAACTCGTCTTACGGTATGTTCTTCTACAAAGGAACAGACGCTCCGACTTCAGGCGACGGCCGTCCGAAGAACAATACATTCAGTACGAACGAAATCGACAGAAACTGGCAGTTCGGAATAAAGCTAAAAGAAGCGGATAACAATACATTTGACGGGAATCAACTGATTGACAACTATAAAGCCGTGACCGTATACTCCGACAATCCTACCGGAAACAGCTTCACAAACAATACCTTTTCAGGGAGCGGCGGATATGCCATGAAACTTGACAACATAACAAGTACAGAGGTCACCGGGAACACATTTACAGCAAATAAATACGCGGTACAAGTGTTCGGCGGATCAAATCATACAATCAGTCAAAATCAGATCATTGGTAGTACTTACCAAGGTGTACGATTTGAAAACACAACAGGTATTACTTTTGACGGAAATACCGTTGAGGGAAACCCGACAGGACTTGCCGTACTGACGTCATCCGGAAATGCGATTACAAACAACGCATTTAATAACAATCAGAACTACGGTATTCATCTGGTAACGTCACCGAACAATACCCTTTCAGGAAATACATTCTCAGGAAATGGAACAGATGTGTATGAGCAGTAACTAAGAATCGTGCCGGTTCATTGAACCGGCACTTTTTCAAACTAGCTGTCCGAATGATTGAAGAAGACTGATTGTCATCTTTCCCGGTTTACCGTTTCCGATTGTTACATCATCAATCATGACAACGGGAGTGATTTCATGGCTTGAGTTGGTGATAAATGCCTCATCTAAATCAGCTAGTTCAGACTTGTTGATAAAACGCAGTTCCAGATCAATTCCTTCATTTTCCACAATTTCGAGTATTACTTTGCGGGTTATGCCTTTCAGGATTCCGGTTTCTGCCGTTATGAGTTTCCCGTTTTTCACACCGAAAAAGTTACTTCTCGTTGCTTCATAAATATTTTCGTCAGAACCCGTGTGAAGAATATCTGATGCTCCTGATTTTTTAGCTTTCTGAATTTCAACAACACTGGCTGCGTAATTTGTCGTTTTTATTTCCGGAAGTTGCCTCATGAGATCTGAAGTGCATACCTTTATCCCCTGTTCGTATAAAGACGGCGACATCTCCTCACCTTTTGCAAAATACACAAAGAGAGTCTGATCCTGTGCCGGCATAAAGCCGTCAGGACTTATCCCTCCTGTCTGAACAAATTTAATATATGTATTCGCAAAACCATTCTTTTGTATTCCTTCACGGATGATATCCGTTATTTCTTCTTTGGAATATTTCGGTGTCATGCCCATCAAACGCGCTGAGTTGTAAAATCTGTCAATATGATCCTCAAGACGAAATGGCCTTCCTTCATAGGTTCGAAGAAAATCAAATATCGCAAAGCCGCGAAGGACAGCGATGTCTTTTATCGAAATTGTAGATTGCGCATCTTCGATCCATCTGTCGTCAATAAAAAGTTTCATATTGATAAAAAAGTAGTAACTCTTTTGTAGTCGGGAATCGGATCATTTTCATGCGTGCAATACTGATTAACATTAAGTAAATTAGCGATGATCCAGTTTGCAACAGTATGATAATTGTGAATAAGATGAAGCATTTGACAGACATATGTCGTATGTAGTATACATATAGCATGTGTATTTTCTCGGACTTCTGCATGTCTTTGGAAAATGCACGAAAATAATTATTTTCCTCGTATCGCACATATCACTGAAAGCATGTGAGGGATGTGTTGTGGGGAAAAGTACTTTAACAACTTGTCATGAACCAATAACCCCTTTGCTTCGCCTGGGGATGATTGCGGAATTTTGAGGTTAATATTTACTGTCATTCCCGACTACGATCGGGAATCCATTACAGATCGCTCTATTGTGGATCCCCGCGTTTGCGAGGATGACATAATATATCCTTAGCTTTCCGCAATCATCATATCCCTTGGTTTCAAATAGACCGGCGGACAAAGGGTAGATGATCAATTGAAAGGAGCTTTTTACAACTGAATATCGTTTTCGTGTCCGCGTGTTTTCCAACATCTAAGCAAGAGAGGCTTAACACAATGAACATTCGTACTACCAGTAGGTTTTGGATTCTGTCCCTCGTGACAGTGATCCTTCTGAATCTCGTCCCGATGAGCATCGTGAACGCCGCACCCAACACTGCTGCGATCACAATCATGCCCGCAACGACTGCACCTGAAGCGTTCACCATGGATGTCCAGCTTACCACGCCTCCTACGGGTGGTTTGGAGTCGTTCCGACTCATTCTGGATATCCCGGCTGATTTAACGATCATCGGCGCAACGAAAACCGGTACCGCGATGGACGGAGGACTCATACAGTACTCCGTGTCGGGGAATCAACTGACTGTTGCAGGCGCAATCGCAACACCGATCACAACACCCAATGCTGTCATCGCGAAACTGCAACTTGAAATCCTGCAGATCAGCGATGACATCGAGTACACAGTCACCGGTACAGGGCGCGTGAACGAAGTAGATTTGCTGCCCGGCGCAGTTACCTCCGGTATCGCACGG
>CAYMVU010000033.1:0-11664 GCA_964394215.1 uncultured Gammaproteobacteria bacterium | reverse complement strand
ATGATTTAAATAAATTCGCTCACAACGAAAAATTTTCTCGATAGTTAACTCGCATAATTATCACTGTGCTCGAACAGAACTATCTCCAAAATTTTTATTGTTTCGCTCATCCAATAATTAATACCGGACTAATCTCACTCCCCGACTGATTTATAGGCCTTGATGTACATGGCCATATTCCAGGACTGACGCGGGACACCGATCGGAGTGCCGAGTTGTCCGTGGAGGAATTCATTGAATTCCCAATCGTTGACTTTGTTGGCCTCGGCCAGTTTTTCAAGTTCTTTCTTTGCGATATCTTTGTTGTATCTGGAAAGCCAGGTGACCCAGAATCCGCCGACAAACGGCCAGATGCCCGCATTGTGATACTGCCACGGATAGTTCTGACGTCCTTTTGCCATATACGGTCTCCAGTCAGGTTCGCCGGGATAAATCGGCGGATACATGACTTTGACAGGATATGGATTGTTGATCCCCGATCGGATGATAAAGTCTGTGATCATCTCTGCTTTCTTATCATCAGAAAGTCCCCAAAGACAAGCGAGGATATTTCCGTAGGTTTCACATCTCATCTCAAATGTGCGATGTGACGAGTATCCGAGGTAATACGGTGCATAAACGACCTGAGCATTGGCGTATTCGATCATAGTTGAGGCATACACCATTTCTTTGGTATATCCGTTATCGGGCACGTAATTCATGCCACGGTCATCTGCTTTGTGGACCCAAAGCAAGGTGTTGACACCTTCATGAATTCTTTTTGCGAGTTCATCCAAATCATTTCGTTTCTCGACTTCTACACGGAGGTTGACAAGCCAGTACCAGAGCGCATTGGTGTACAGGACGGTGCCTTGTCTCGGCATCTCGTCGTCCCAGCCGGCACATTCTCCCTGTTCGAGTAGTTTGTCATTATTGGTGTCCTGATAAATGAGCCAGTTGAAGGCTTTTTCCAGCCGTTCTTTGTGTTTGTTATAAAACTCCTGATCATCCGTTTTTTTGACATACTCCAAAAATGCTATTGACCACCAGAGTGTGCCGTCAATTGTCCCGGGCATCCACCAGTGAATTTCATTTTTTTCGGGTACAAAATTTTGCGGAAACTGTCCTCTTTCGGACTGTGAAGGAAGCAGATTTTCTAAAGATTTCTTGGCAAGACCGATCAGGTCATCATTGTCCGAAGCGAGCATACCGAGCGTCGAGACACCGATATCACGCGGGAAAAGTGATGCATAGGTGCCCTTTTCCATGTCTCCGACGGGTCGTGCGGCGGCCATGCCGTACTCGGTCTGATTTTGAAGAAGGTATTTTACTGAAAGTTCATATCCTGTTTGTGTGATATTTGTCATATTTTTACAGAATACCCTGAATTTGTATGTAATTCAACATCAATAATATCCGTTATGTCTCGGTTTATCCATAAAATCTTCAAATTTTTCGTTCAGGATTCCGACCAGTTGTTCACAAACTTCAGTATCACGGAATGTTTGGCGTGCATGTGTCTGTCCGGTACGTCTGACATCCTCAAATTCATGCGGGAACATGGCTGCTCTGAAAATCTGCTCGTAATGATGTGATTGTCTCGGATCAAACATCAGTGCTGTTCCCGGGGCATTCGTATCATTGTGTGCTGTGATATTCGAAACCGCAACCAAATTCCCAGCTGCTCGTGCCTGTTTTTCCGAGATATTAAATGTTTCGGAGAAAGACGGATATACCTGCATACCGAATCCATGCACCACTTCATGATGCGGAGCCGGTGTAAGAGGTAATAAAATATGTTGCTGCATTGCAATCGGCAGGGACTTAATTTTCTCAAGCGTTTTTTGATGACGCTCCATAATCCCGGGTTTGTTGGCAAGTCCTCCGAATGCGACAAACGTCGGCGGTTTCATCGACCCAAATCGTGCATCACGCAAAAACTCAGCATATGCATCTAAAAAATCCCAGATTCCCTTTTCATGATCAAATCGTCCGATATAACCGAATAGTTGTTCATCTTCTCCGACTGCCGTACGCGGAAGATGTGTCACACCGTTCTGATGTGCGCGCTGAAGATGCATATTAATATTGGCTATATGAGATCTTCGCTGCGTTCCTGTTTGATCAGGTTCAAACTGTGAAAGGTTCAGCGGGATCGGCAATGTGACGAATCGGTGTTTTGCATCTTCTTCGGTCATAAGACCGTATTTTTGTACAGCTTCAATGCTCTTTTCTCTTTCGGTTTTTGTCGAAAAAACGACCAAATCCATATCCTGCAGAGTCTCTGCCTGGGCCTCCCATAACTCTTCTCCGTATTTCCCCGGATACATTGTTTTATATGACTCGGGATCGGTAAGAAGGGTTGTGGCAAGAAGCGGTGAATGAAAGCGTGCTACGATGCGGGTATTATCTCTTGTTTCGGCCTCTCTTTGGACGACGGGCTCAAGATTGGTACTGACGGTGTGATGGGCAAAAATGATATGCTTTCCCGGTCTTCGACGATCGGCGATATGTTGATCCATCCACTGTTCGTCGCGCTGGTATGCATCGATCATCTCATCCTGTGTCATGATCTCACAGTCTTCCCGGACAGGCCGATCATAAGCAAGGATGTCATAAGGGAGATCCGGGTATTCGGAAAACCCGTTTATAGGATGCGGACTGTCAAGATTGTATGTCTTCCAGTCGAGTTGTGCATTTACCCGTGCCTCCGTTTCGACAGCAGGTGCCGTGCCTCCAGTGATCCCGCCCATGCCTGATTTTGCGAAATCTATCACGTCAGAACGTGCCGATATTGCTCCTTCGTGCATGAGGGAACTTGTACCGTGAATTGTTCGTAAATTGGTTTCTTTTATCATGTTTTCATATAGTATCATACTTTCGGGGATTTTCAAATTGATTTTGCCCTCAAATACACGTGATATAATACTATGAGTTATTTATGACCAAAAAAATGCTTTTTGGGCAATTGAATAGCTCATTTATTCCGCACTTTTAAAACGCTTGTATGCTGAGGATCGTGCAGGCAAACATGTCTATAGTTTGTATGCAACTATACATATATCTGCCGGCACGAAGCTCTGCTTTATGCAAGCACTACAGGCTCTACATGCTACTGTCCTCTCAGGACAGATGAGTCTGTAGTCGTATTTGACTACACGCATTCTACACAAGGAGTTTCATATGCTTAATACAAATGCGCCTTCTCCCGAAGAGATGAAATCGTTTAAGTTCAACCGGAGTAAACGGTCCGATCAGATTGTGTTTCCCACGCGGCGGGATGTTCTAGACTATGTGCGGGAAGCCCGAGAGTTCTTAGTCGGACTTAGTGTCAACCATCGCACCGACGGGCAAGATGTCCCTCTGTTTGACGGATGGTTTTTGAGGACCTATCTCGTACCGCATAAGTCACCTCTCTCTAGACTTCCTGACGCAGAGCGTAAACGCTTCCTCATTTTGGGTGCCCATTTCGACGACGAGGTCGTCGGAACAGGTGCCCTAGCCGCGCGAGCAAGCGCCGCCGGACACGCTGTCGTCGCGTTGATCTTTTGCGGTGGATCTTCCGGCCGTGCGGATCATGGTCTCAACGCAAGGGATGGCTGGACGGTACGTCTCTATGAGACGATTCAGGGAGCATCGCTCGTCGGAATCGATGAGATCCACGTGATTGTCAGTGACACGGGTATCGGACTCCCTGAGTGGTTTTGGGGGTCTGATGACGCCTGGTGTCGAAGGATGGGCTGCGAACTTGGTCGGAGATATAACGTCGATTATGTGGTGGCTCACCATGATAATCCTGAGGTGGAAAGCCATCCGGATCACCCCGCTGTCGGTCGCGTTGCCGTTGCAATGACCATGCAGGGACAGTGGACGGATCACCATAGTGACTTAATCCCTGACTATCGTGTCCTTTCAGGCGAGTCAATCCGGACACCCATTCTCCTAAAGTACGTTGTCTGGCCGGGCAAGGTGAATCCATCCTACAATGATGTTCTGGAATTTGACCTGGAGACGGCACTTCTCGTCGCACGCGCTATCGGGCTGCATCGGACGCAGACGGTTCCCATTCAAGGCGGACCATGGGGCATAGACAACACCTATGCTCTCATGTGGCTTGGACCGCGGTTGGGTCTAAGGTTCGGTCTGGACGTGAACCGTCCGGACATGACATTCTTTGAAGGGTACGAGACGCCCACGGGCGTCAAGGTCGCTTCGCTTTTGTAGTTACGTGCAAGTGCGGAATCTCATCTCTACCTAGTGCAGGCATGGTACTTGGTAGGGAGAGATTTCATGTTATCCGACCAGTTTTGCAGCTCCGAATAGATCACTATGGAGCACATTTTCATATGATGCTTTGTACTCCGGACAAAGCTGTGTGACAAGCTGTTCGACGGTTTCTTTATACTGATTGCCTTTCCAGTACAGACTTCCCTGCATGATAAACACAAGATCACGTTTCGAAAATTCGAGAATTCCTGCAATCTGTGCCGCGACAAGCTCTGCGGAGTGTCTCAGGATTTCGCGGGCAAGACCTGAAATGTCAGGGTTTGTATCACGGATCAAGGCATCAAGTTCTTTCGTTGATTCGATTTCTCTAACTTCCAGACCTCTCTTTTTTGCTTCAAAATTGAAGTGTTTATAAAGATATGCTCCCGAAATTTCTTTTTCATAGAGTGCATCTCCGGGAGCAGCAGAGTTTTGGTCAATATCTTTCCCGGCTTCAGATTGTGGAAAATTACTGAATGCGGCTGACTCAAGGTTTACGGTGATATGCTCATCCAGAAATATGGCAAAGTTCAGTCCCGTTCCGACAATTCCTGCTGAAAGTCCATCCCATTCATGATGAATCAATCCTGAAAGAAGGAGACAGATTGTGTCATTGGCCGCTGAAACCCGGATTTTGCGGTTATGTTTTTCAGCCATGTACTTTTCAATTTCTTCTCCGACATTCTGTCCGACCAGTCCTTCAAAAGTGTTTTCTTTAGAACCGGACTGGAGTGTCCCGTCAAGAATTCCGTCGCGTGAAACGGGAGTCATCGGATATGCAAAATTCAGCGCGATCACCGTGACTTCCGGATCAATATGGCTTTCGATAAAGCTCATCAGATCTTCTTTTGAAAGAAACGGCGGCTGCGGTCCCTGATCATGTTCCAAAATCTGAATATTACCGTTTATTTTCTTCATTTTAGCTTTTTGATAGAAGCTTCCTCCTATGACAAGAGTTTGAAATGTGCCGTTGGTTTCAACTATTGATGTTGTTGCAAGGCTATGTTTTATGAAAGGTAGTGAACTACCTGTTCCTTCTCTCCCTTTTTCAAGTTCTTGAACGAAGTTATTTTTGATTTGGGTTAGGTCGTGGATATTCATAGTGAAATGAAAAATTATTAGGTTGCGGTATAGTATACCTCACTGGTATTATACTAATCTGATACCGAACTGATGATTTATGCTTTCGCCTGGTTCTAAAGTGATAAGTCCGAGACCGTTATTGAATGCGTCAGGAGCACAACTCATAGGTTCAACTGCAAGAGACATGCGATCATGAGGTGTATAGCTCTGAAAATACTGCATTGTGTCATCCATCCATAGTTCGATATTCTCAAATCGGACAGTATGATCGATAAGATCCGCAAAACAGGTGTCAAGTTGCGTATCTCCGATCGGTCGAAGCTCTGATCCGAATTCATTTTCAAGAAGTCTTCCTGTCGGGATTAGTTCTTTATCGGTTCTTACTTCCATTATTTTTTTTGCCGGAATCCTGAGTTGACAATCATCAATTTTTTTATTCGCAGTCAGATACGGATGCCAACCGATGCCATAAGGCGCTTGTGATGTTCCAATGTTTTTTGCGCTAACTTTGATATCGAGGGCCGTGTCTTCTAAGGTAAATTTCAATGTTATCTCAAGTTCGAAGGGATACCCTTGAAACTCTCCCTTTGAGAATGCTGTTCTGAAAACGGCGCTTGTGCTTTCTTCTCTTTCATCATGAGAAATCAGTTCACATGTCTTTTTCATCAGAAAACCGTGCAGAGCATGACCGCGTGCTGTCTCATTCGGATACAGCTGGTATGTTTCTCCTTCAAAGGTGTAGATCCCGTCACTTATCCTGTTGGGAAAGGGTATCAGAAAATCTCCTTTACATAAAAAATCTTCGTTCAACAGTTCTTCAGTTTCATTGCCGTCAAGAACCTTTTGACCATTGAGAATGAGGATATTGGGATTGCAGCCGTACTTTTTCGCAATCTGAAGTTTGGAGTTTTTGTATTGAAGTACATGAAAATCATCCATGAAGATCATTTTATCATATCTGATATGAAATCTTTTGACTATTCATTTTTTTTGTCGTATAGTGGTATCAATTTATTTCAAATATGATTGATTCTTTAGAAGGCTCAATTATTCATCCTGATACTCAAATTGCTGTCCCCAGCGTTGTTGCTGAACACAATTATTTTGCTCTTCTTAATAGATGTAAAGCTTCGGGATTTGTCGATGTCGGTATGGGAAGCATCTCAAAGGATCCCTTTGCACCAGCTCTCACTTTCGGCGCTAATCCCTGCTTTGCCGGTGTCACATATACGAAAGACGGAAAGGGAATGTATGTTTTTCATTCGGATGAACGGATCTTTCCGCCGGAACTTGAAGATCTTATAAAAAAAGGCATTGTTCAGGGTGGGATTGTCGGAGGGTCACCCGCAAGTTATAAACGCTCCGAAAATTTGGAACTACTCCACCGAATTGCCG
The DNA here is from genome assembly GCA_964394215.1 of uncultured Gammaproteobacteria bacterium. Classification (GTDB taxonomy): domain Bacteria; phylum Patescibacteriota; class Microgenomatia; order UBA1406; family GWC2-37-13; genus UBA1450. The sequence continues at coordinate 4,941 of CAYMVU010000033.1, read as the reverse complement.
TTCAGCTTATTCCCCCGCCTGAGGATGATTTTCAGGCATCATTTGCTGTGGCAGCCAATCCGCAAGAAAATACCGTGTACTACTCATATAATTCCAGACTGTACAGATTACAAAGCACGTAAACGTGGCTGTTCTATCAATATTAAATAATTAATTCACTCTATGCATAACGTTGAGCAGGCTAAACAAACATTCGAATCTCTTTACGGCAAAGATCCGGACGTTATTTCTCAAGCTCCGGGAAGAGCAGAAATTATCGGAAACCACACAGATTACAACAGCGGATATGCCCTTTCTGCCGCAATAGCGAGAAAAACGGTCACTTTGCTTGCCAAGCGTGATGATCGTATGATCAGTGTCGCATCGGCAGGATATGCGGAAGAACCGGAAGAATTCTCTCTTGATAATATGCAAAAGGGTGAGCACGGCAACTGGCTCAACTACATCAAAGGAGTCCTTCTTGAAGTTATAAAAGTAAAGACTGATTTGTCAGGTATGGATATCCTGATCGACAGTGATGTCCCGAGTTCGGGCGGTGTCTCAAGCTCTGCCGCTCTTGAGCTTTCGCTTGCGACGGGCATATTGCAGCTCAATGGCATTGAGATAGATCCTGTCAAAAAAGCCCATATGTGTCAAAAGGCAGAAAACGGAGATCTGATCGGCATTCCCTGCGGCTTTTTGGATCAGGCATCATCGGGATTGTGTCAGAAAAATCATTTATTATTCCTTGATTTTCAGCCGAAAGGAGACATGCCCATTTCCGGAATGAAACAGATTCCGGCCGATTTAGGTGCATATGACATGACCTTTGTCGTCATTGTTGATAAAGATGTAAAACGCAATCTCGGAACCAGCGGGTATCCGGCGCGTCGTTCAATGTGTGAAAAAAGCGTTCCTATTCTTGCGGACATGCTCAGGAAGGAAGTTCGTTCGTTGAGAGACGTACGAGTGGACGAGTTTACGGGTGTACGGGATAAACTTGAGGAAATGGATCATGAGATGCGTATGAGGGTCGAGCATATCGTCTATGAAAACCAACGGGTGCTGGATGCCGTACAGGCTCTGGAAAAAGGAGAGATGGAGAGATTCGGAGAAATTTTAACTGCTTCAGGGAAGAGTGCACTTGAACTGTATGAACTGGATGCCGAAACGCCGGAACTTACAAAGCTTGTCACAGAAGGAAGAAAAATTGAGGGGGTGGTCGGTATGCGCAATATGGGCGGCGGGTTTTCCGCCATTGCGCTTGCACTGGTGAAGAATGATCACATGGATTCCTTCCAAGAAAAACTCAATCAAGCCTACGGTCCCGGTCTCGAATACATTCCGTTCCTTCCGTCGGAAGGCGCAGGGATTATCGTCTGAGTTATTCCAGCACGAAATCAAGATATACTCCGTTGGTCCATCCGAAACCGCGTCTTCGCGGTGTCTTGGAAATCACGTCTGATTTGATATCGTCGACATTGTATTTTTCATAAAAACAGCCGTCTTTCACAAACCAGTAGTCACACAATGCCACCCATTTGCTTTTTACGGTTTCTGCCTCTTTCTCAAATCCGTACTTCTTCATGCCGTGGTATGCGATAAACATGAGCGGAGCCCATCCGTTCGGGTAATCCCACTGATTGGTATACGATGCTTTTTTATCCACTTTCTGGGTAATTGCAAGACCGCCTTCGGCATCAAGGGCTTTCATGAGTTTGTTGACAGATCTTTTCGCCTGTTCTTCTGTCGCAATTCCTGCATAGAGCGGATAAAACGACGCGGATGACAGGAATCCTGTCTGCTTTTTGTTTTCAACATCATAGTCGTAAAACACTCCGTCTTTCTCATTCCAGCAGTACTCATTGATCAGTTTTTTACGATTTTGCTTTTTCTTCTTCCATGATTGTGACGCTTTTGTGTCCCCTGTCTCTTTGTGATACCACTCAAAGAATTCTTCATATACATAAAGCTGTGAATTCAGATCGATCGGATTTATCGACATACAGCGATTCAGAAACCTGCTGGTTGTATCCCAGCCTGACTCGTATTCGGCAAAAATATCAAGATCACCGTGAATGTCCCAGTGACGTGAAAGACCGGTTTCTGTACGGTAATTGGCGTTCCTTATATCATTTGATGTCCACATATCAGTGTATTCCTTCTCTGCTGCGCGGACGGCTTTCTGTATCCAGGGAGCGTTGATATCTTTCGGATAAATCCTTAAATATTCTTTGATGGTGAGTGCAAAATACGGTGATTGTGAGCGTGATAGTGAATAGTATGCGTTGTTGTTCGGAATACGACCGAACCGTTCCATTTCATAGGTAAAGTTCTGTATTATTCCTTTAGAAAGCTTTTTTCCTTCCTTGAACTTCAAAAGTCCGACAACCATAAAAAATGTATCCCAGTAGAAAAACTCCGTAAAGAAGTCACAGTCAGGGACAAGATACGGGTGCGGTAAACCGAACTGCAAACCGTGATCCTTTTTATTGGTCAGAATGCTTTTCCCGTAATACGTTCGGATATACTCAATCTGCTTTTGTTTGTCTGTCGGAACTGATTTCCGGTTGATCAGGTTCAGGTTTGATTGTTTCATTTTTGTTTTGATCGTTCAACTTCTACTAATGTATCAATAGCCATGCCGTAGAACGTATCTTTACACAATGTATCATAATATCCTTTAAGTTGTGCTGTCATCTCATCCCGCATATCGGCATCTCCGTTTCGAAGCGTCATAGCCTGACGGTATGCATTGACAAAAGCATTGATAAAGTCGTCAGGGCGTTTCATATCGGAAATGACATGCGTATTCTCAAGACCCTGCTCTATGGCTTTTTCGGCAAAACCGACCCGATCAGATACGACAGTCACACCCGGGATTCCCATTCCGAAGGTTTTTGTCAGCACACCTTCCTGAATGGTTTGACACAAGCCTTCCTGTCCGACCTGGAACGTGATATCCGAGAACGGATATACTTCCGTTTTCAGCTTGTCATGAGGGTAACCGCTTAAGTTGCCTTGTTCATCTCTGTGAACGAGGATAAAGTCATCATCTGTTTGCATCACTTCACGATACAGACGATTAACGCGACCTAAAGCCTGATCAACATGACCTGTATATGCATCATATATATCTTTTGATTTCCAGCCATCAGGGAATCGAGCCGGTCTGCCGATCCATCCGATACGAAGGTTTTCCAGTATCTCTCTCCCCCGCTCCTGACCGGCCAGTTCGCAGATCATGGATTCAAAGTGAGAAAGTGCTGTCAAATCATCTTTTATTGGATCAAGTCTCTCAACGACCTGAGCTATGATTTTCCCTTCATGTACCGCTTTTTCTAAAAACGGAGCGGGTGTTTTACCCAGTTCTTCAGTCGGGGTAAACTCGATAAAGCTCGGAGGCATGAGGTATCTTTTGTACATAACCGCTCGCTGGTCTTCAGGAATGAATAAATGATCAGCAATTTCCAGAATGTTTTGTATATCACGATCAGTGTGAAGACCCAGGACCGCATTGCCTGTCAGCATGTTACCGAAGAGTCTGTACTGATATTCCTGTAGTTTCGGATGCATTCCCTGTATGGCTTTCAATGACGGGACGATTCCGTGATTGTCCCCGATGTCTGCTTTGAGTGAACGACCCTGTAGATCTTTGTTTACATTTGCAGGCGGCCAATCATCTCTGATAAGCAGATCATTGGGATTCGTGTTATTCATAAGCCATGAGCCGACAGCGGCGTCTACAAATGCAGCAGCTTCAATATCAGCTTCTTCAACCTGCGATACTAAGAATGCATCGGGATCAGCAATTCCCATATGACGAAGAGATGATCGTGTGGCTTCATCATGGGAGTTGAGATACGCCATAATGTGTACCGTGTCTCCATGCCGCTGCATCATTTCCTCAACAGTCATCGCTGCCAGTACAGGATTCATATTTTTTTCTTTCTGAAAACCCGGTATCTGTTCAAGTACTCTGTTTAATGTAATATTCACCGCATCACGTTCGGCGGTATAGTCTTCTGCTTTTTGTGATGGGTCTTCATGGTCAGCCATACTCACTGCCATATTGGGTGTTTCTATTGATGAAGTAGCAGCAAAAGCCGCAAACAAAGGATCAATTCCGGGTCGTGTTGCTCCTTCTTTTGGTGCACTGTGAGATAAGTGAAATAAACGTACGGGAAGGGGCATTCCTGCATCCATTCCGCGGTTGGTATACAACTCCTTAAGTGAGCCTTTTATCTCATCAAAGGTTTTCGGGGCTCGATAGCCTGTTTGTTCTATCATATGGTAATAAATTGGTATTTATGAGATTTTGAAGGGATTACTCATATTCTCAGCATTCTCAATCATGGTGAGGACAAGGACATTCCAGCTGACGAAATTCGGTGCTGCAAGCGGTTCTCCAGTCTCAGCATCATAGTTTTCATGCATACCTCCTGATTTGTCGATATCAGATAAAACGAGTTTTGATATGCGTTTGCCGAGCTCCAGTGCTTCTTCCTGATGACCGTAATTGATGAGGCCGAACATGTAAATGTTATTTGCAATCGGCCAGATCGGTCCCTGCCAGTTTGAATGAGGCTTGAGCATGTTTACATTGTTGTAATGCGTGTCAGCTTTTGAGAGAGTTCGTGCTCCGAATTTTGAAAGCATGTGCTTCGGATTCATCAAATATTTGCTGATCATGGCATCTGCCTGTTTTTGGGATGTGATACCTGCAAACATCGGATGAAATGACGAGAAGCTGATGTGTCTGATTTGCTCTCCTGTTTTTGTATTCAGACTGTAGTAAATCTCATCCTCTTTGTTCCAGAGATATTTTTCAATATTTTTTTTCATCTGTTTCGCTTTTTCTGCAAAGATCTCAGCATCTTTCTTTTTACCGATCTTTTTTGCGATAAGACTCATCGCTTTATATTCAAGGTAGGTGTAAGAATTGACATCAGGAAAAGCAAT
>CAYMVU010000032.1:0-11814 GCA_964394215.1 uncultured Gammaproteobacteria bacterium | reverse complement strand
CTGATCATACTTTGAAAGAATATCTTTTTCAGCAGCTATGCAAAACGGACACCATGGTGCATGAAAAAAGATAAGAGCTTTCCCTCCGTTTTCCGTCGCTTTTGCCAGATTTTCTGCCGAATAGGGAGTAAGTTGAACGTTAGAAGGGCTTTCACTGACGGCCGTACTGCTTGCAGCCTCATCGGAGATCGCCACTTCACGGGATGGCTGTGGCTGATTCTTTGACCGCAAGAATACAAATCCGGCCAAAATTACTGCAATCACTAAGAAGGTAATACTAATTATTTTTGTCAGCATAGTATGAAAAAATACTAATGCCTAAAGTATACCTAATATTCTTAAGTCTTGTATTAGGCCGATGAAAATTGGGTTGGATTATTTCCTGTTGTCGCAGGAAGATTTAGTTGTCTGACTCCGTATGCGTTATTCTCATCCATAAGATCTCTTACCTCATCAACCCGGGCGTTATGAGTTGCAACGGCAAGAAGGATTCCTCCGGCACGTATGTGCTCCTCATATTCTTTTGCTTCCTCCTCCGGAATTCCAAGCCCGACAAGTGCTCCGACAAGACCGCCCGCCAAAGCTCCCGTAATTGCTCCCGTTGTTGTGGTTGCGGCTGCACCTGTCAGTCCAAGAGCTGCAGCGATTGGCCCCCCGATGAGTACTGCTCCGAGTCCGGGGATAGTAATAGCACCAATACCTGCTAAAAGCCCGACTATGCCCCCAATAACACCTCCTGTGGCTGCACCGGATGCTGCTCCTTCTGCGACATGCACTCCGGTTTTGTCTCCGACCTCTTCGGCTTTTTTGACATCTTTCATAATAACTGACATATCTTGAGGCTCGTACCCCAGATCTTTGAGTGAATTGATAGCATTTTCCGCATCAGTTTGTGTTTTGAATACACCTATTACTGTTTGTGACATATTAATATATGAATTGTTAATACCCATACTATATCCGACTTTCTTTGAAGTGATGAAAAAATGAAGTAAAGGTTTTGTAAAAGATTATTGCTCGAAGCGGTGCATTACAAAATCGAGAGTTCCGTGCCAATCCCGACTGGCACAAGTGAGACCTTCACTGTGCGGATGAGTCCCGTTTGAAGATTCCGCTGTCCCAAACCCAAGAACAATAAATGGCCCGCGGGCGGCCGGACAACCGTACTGACCTGCGGTGTAGCGATAATAAAAGTAGTTATGCCCCTGTGTAGTCCCGTGACCTCCGCAGGAACTGCTTCGTGAATCCAAAGGATCACGATAAGACCGATCCAGATATCCTCCTTCCACAAGCGGATCCAGGAAGAAAATACCGTCATTATCACCATCAGTATTTGAAGTGTCCCATCCGGAACAGTTGTTTTCCCCGTATGAAGGAGGTGACGGCGGATATTGCCCATTATCAATATAGTACTTTGTGAGAGCGAACATAATCTCTTTCATTTCAGCCTCACGTTTAGCATCCCGTGCGCTTTTTTGAGCATGAGCATAAGATCCGATACCAAGAGTCATCAATACACCAATAATGCTAATGACAATAACAAGTTCAATCAGGGTAAAACCAGCATTTTTTTTCATAACATATGATCGATATATCAATCTATTATAAGCATAGGGAGGAAAGTGCTATTTTTCAATATGCTGTACAATTTCTCTCCACGACAAAACTCTTTTGGTATTTGTCGGCAAAGCCCCTTTATTCCAGGGATAATCAAGAAGCAGTACCGGGATATTATCAGATTCACATTCACGAGCATAGAGAAGGCTGTCCTCAATCAAAAGAGCAGCGTCCAACTCAAGACATATCTCAACTTTTGTTCTTGTTTTCCCGGATAGTGCCCACTGCGCGTGATTAGCCATGTGTATACCTGTGAAAACTCCCGGGAAGTATGTTTCAATCCATGAATGAGTAACGGATTCAAGTTCCGTCTGTCTCGATGTAACAATATGAAGTGTATGGTGTTCTTTCAGTTTTTTTACTGCATCTTCTGCGCCTTGTACCGGCCGGACTTCACTAAAAAAAGGGGATTTTACAAAATCAAGGAATTTCCTCACTGATTGCTCCCGTGTTCCGCCCCACACACGCCACCATTCGTAGTTCGTAAAATCTTCAAATGTAAGGGATGTGCCATATGTCGCATTGTGATAACGAATAAGCGCAGGCGTTGTGTCTGCCAGAACTTCATCAAGGTCAATAGAGATAATCATTTAGGACCAATTAACTGAACCAGATTTCGATCCAGGTCATAGAAAGTAGCAAAATATTTGTCAAATGTTGGTGCTTTAAATGGCGCAGCAAGAAATTCAACACCTCGTTTTTTCAACCTTTCATACGTTTGAGTAACGGATTCAACTTCAAGATTAAACATATGACGATGCTCATCGTGATTTTTACCATGAACTTTCGAATGCTGCCCAATCCAAAAATACATATGTCCGACCTCAAAACCCACTCCTGTATCATCCGGATGGTTTAATTCTTCAACCGGTTTGAAATCAAGCTTTTCAATATACCAATTAGCAAGTTCACGATAATGTTCAGACCAAATGAGAATAGCTGTTATGTCTTTGATCATGTGCTTATATTTTACAATAATTTTGCCTGTTCACCGAGATCTGCCCGTTCGTTCTTGTTCTGAAAAAATCTGACCGTCCCGTACTCACCGTCATAACCCGGCTCAATAATCAGGTCTTTCTTTCGCATACGGTCGATAAGAACTGACAGTTTATAATATCCGGCGGCTTCGATCTGTGATATTGGGACATTCCGAAGAAGCTCAAACTCCGCTCCTAGGGATGAAATGATCTCGTGATACTGTCTTTGAACGGTTTTTGTGTTTACACCTACACCTTCGATTTCAGCAATAATTTCCGAAAGCGGCACGATATATTCGACTTGTTTATGGATCGGGTGATATGAATCAGGATGAGAAGCGAGTGAATTAACCCTGCTTTCAACTCCGACAGTCACTCTTGTATGACAAACCGGACAAATACCGCCATGTTCCTCCGTCTGCTTTGGAGAAAGTCGAACAGAACATTTGCGATGTCCGTCATAGTGATACTTCCCTTCCTCGGGATAGAACTCGATCGTTCCCCGCAGTCTGTCGTTATTTGTTTTAATCGCATCAGCCATAACCTTATAATTCAAATCAGTTGCGATAACAGTAGCTTCCCTTCCGATTTTCTGTGGAGAGTGAGCATCCGAATTTGAGAGAATCGTGATATTCTCAAGATCCGTGATACGCCAGTTCATATACGGGTCAGAGGAAAGACCCGTTTCAATCGCATACACTTCGCCTGACAGATCTCCAAATGCCTCCTCAAGGGAATCAAACCCAGACTTTGAGCCGAACACCCCAAACCAGGGAGTCCAGATATGGGCCGGGAAAAAAAGAGTATCTTCATGTAAATCCAGAACCATTTCAAAAAGATGACGCATATCAAAACCTAAAGTAGGTCGACCGTCTCCTGCAAGATTTCCGATCTTTGAAAGTTTTGTATTCAACTCCTCTGCCTTTTCCAAAGAAGGCACGACAATACAACTATGTACTTTGCGGGTTTTATCATATCGTGAATAGATTGTCGAGATCTCAACAGTCGGCACAAACAAACAGTGATTTCCTCGTACCAGCGGCGGAAGATCAGCATCAATTTTTTGAGATAGTTCCTGCTTTAAGGTATAAAAACCGCCTTCAGTCCGAACAAGTTTTTTCGACAGTTCTGAAAACCATGCAGGATGTGTGAAATCTCCTGTTCCGATGATTGTCACACCCTTTGTTTTTCCCCAGTAGTACAATCCTTCAAGAGTTAGGTCTTTGCTTGTCGCATACGCATAATGGGAGTGTAAGTGGAGATCAACAACATTGTATTTCATAATAGCGGGACTTCAATATTATCAATCAAACGGACTTCACCCATATACCCTGCAATAAGAATAACTACATCAGACTGGATTTCTGAAGGCTCAGAAAAGTCCCGTATGGAACGTATTTCAATATACTCTGTTTTCCATAACGGCTCATTCATTAATACTTCAGCAATTTTTCCTCTTATAACTGCAGTATTCCGTTCTCCTCTTTCAATGATATTTTTTCCTTCTGATAAGGCTCGATATAATACTGCTGCTTTCGTTCTCTCTTCATTTGTCAGTCGCTTATTACGTGAAGAAAAAGCTAACCCTGTCGATTCTCGTACAGTTTCGCAGCCTACAACTTGAACAGACAAATTCAGGTCTCTTACCATTTGCTTGACAATAAGATACTGCTGATAATCTTTCTTTCCGAAATAGGCACGGGTCGGTTGCACTAGATTAAAAAGTTTGAGAACGATAGTTGCCATTCCGTCAAAGTGTCCCGGACGAAACGTCCCTTCACCGAGATCTGCAAGAGGCGAAATATGTACTGTTGTTCCGAAATCAGGCGGGTATATCACATCGGCATCAGGAAGAAAAACAATGTCGGTAAAACCTTCTATTAGCGCAGTATCTTGCTCTACAGTTCGTGGATATCTTTTTAAATCTTCAGGATTATTGAATTGTTTAGGATTGACAAAAACGGAAACCACAACGATGTTGTTTTCTTTTCTGGCCTGTCTTATCAATGAAATATGACCTTGGTGCAGTGCCCCCATTGTTGGAATAAATCCTATAGATTTTCTATTATTTACATATTTATCTATGCAGATGGTAAGGTTTTTGGTATGTTTTATTGCTTTCATATCAATAATTATATGGAAAAATGTAGGTTATACACACTCTGTGGATAACATTACTACAGGACTATACTAGCGCTTGAACATTTTTTTAATAGTCTTGAGATCGACTGAAATCTGTAGAGGCCTCCCATGAGGGCAAGTATAGGGATTTTCAACTCTTTTCAAAGAATCGATGAGCTCTTTCATTTGCTTTTTTGTCAGGAGATCTCCTGCTTTAATAGCACTCCGACAGGCAAGATACGTGATCATTTTGTGGGCATATGAATCCGTGCGTTTAATGCTTCCGGTTTTATGCAAAAACTCACATAGTTCTCTCAAGAGAGCTAATGAATCGCGATCTTTCATCAGATCCGGTACAGAAAACAGCTTCCATTTATTTCTTTCATACCTCAGCTCAATTCCGAAATCCAAAAGCTGTTTATGATACTCTCTTATCGTCTCTTCTTCCCCTGATGACAAGTCTAATTCTATCGGCTGGGGATATGTATGGAGATCTTTTTTAGCAATCCCGGATTCATAGGCCGTCAAGAAACGCTCATACAATACCCGTTCATGTGCTGCGTGCTGATCAATAAGAAGAAGACCTTCTTTTGCCTGAAGCAAAATGTATGTGTTATGAATCTGCAAGAGATCCTTTGTATCAAAGTTTTTCGGTGACCCAAGGACCTCTTCCTTGAGTTTATCTGCTGCGTATGTTTGTGTCCCGCCATCTCTCAATTGAAGAGGCGGAGAATCTTCGGAATTTTGCCACCGACGATCATAAAATCTCAGGTTTTGCCCGTTTAGACTTTTGACAATACAGTCGTAAACAGCCTGATACACCAACTTCGGCTGCATGAACTTCACTTCCTCTTTCCTCGGATGGATGTTCACATCGACCAAATGATGAGGAATTTCAAGATGCATGATCACATACGGATAATCAGTCGGTGAAAGAAGCGTTCCATAAGCATCCTTTATAGCACTTGCTATATTTGCATCAATAATCGGCCTCCCATTTATGAATAAATAATACTGTTTCGTCGTTTTGTATGAAAGCTGTGGCCTTGAAATGTATCCTTCTAGGGTAATATATTCCTGCTCATTCCTTACGGAAATTAGTTCTTTCATAATTGAACCAGGAAGAAGAATCTGCAGTCTGCTTTCAAAGTCTGGCACAGCAGGATATGTCGCGACAGATTTTCCGTTGTGAAAGATATGAAATCGTATTTCCGGAAAGCTCAAAACATATGATTCAATAAGACTCAAAATATGGCGATATTCTGTTTGCTCAGATCGTAAAAACTTCTTCCTGGCCGGCGTTTTAGCAAAAACGTGGCTAACTGTGATATTTGTTCCCTGGGGCATTGGGACAATTCTGGCATCCGTTTTTTTTCCGTTTTCGACAATTACACGATATCCCGCTATTTCATCGGGAACACGACTGGCAATAGACAAACGACAAACTGATGCAATACTTGCGAGTGCTTCTCCCCGAAAACCGAAAGATTGAATATTCTGAAGATCTTTTTCATCATAAATTTTACTTGTTGTATGGCGTATGTATGAAAGCTCAAGGTCTTCCCTGCTCATTCCGATTCCGTCGTCAATCACCTCAATGGAGTCCATCCCAAAACCTATCAATTTAATAATAATTGACCTTGCTGAGGCATCAATTGAGTTATCAAGAAGCTCTTTGAGAATATAGACCGGCCGCTCAATGACCTCACCGGCAGCGATTTGGTTGATCAGATGATCTGGAAGGTGGTGGATTGTTCCCATAGCATATATCTTACACTGACTTTTTTAATTCCGACAGAATATTGATGGCATCAAGAGGTGTAATTTCATTTATGTTAAGCGATTGTAATCGCTTTTCAACAATACTTTGTTCCTTTTCTGAAAAGTGCCATTTTGTTTGCTTTGAGGTCCGTTTTTCCCCGGTCTCCAGTTCATGCAGTTTTTTCCATGCTGTATCAATAACTGACTCGGGAAGTCCTGCCTGTTTGGCTACCGCCACGCCATAACTATGTGAAGCTGCTCCTTCCTGTAGGGTATATAAAAATACCGGTTCTCCGTCCTGCTCGGCCACAGACATATGCGCATTGGAAATGCATTTTGGATGACAATCTTCCAACTCCTGCAGTTCATGATAATGCGTTGCAAAAAGGGTTTTCGGTTTTTCATGCCCGGTAACCAAATGCTCGGCAACCGCCCATGCGATACTGATGCCGTCATATGTACTTGTCCCCCGACCGATCTCGTCCATCACCACAAGACTTCTTGATGTTGCCTTATGCAGTATTTGAGCACTCTCGACCATCTCCACCATAAACGTGGACAACCCGTCGGCAATCATATCCGACGCCCCGCTTCTGACAAAAATGCGATCAACAATACAAAGCTCCGCTTCTTTTGACGGTACAAATGAGCCTATTTGGTTCAAAAGAACAATTGTCGCAACCTGTCTCAGAAAAACGGATTTTCCTGCCATATTCGGCCCGGTAATGATTGTCACCTGATGTTTTTTATCATCGAGGATGGCATCATTCGGGACAAACTGTCTGTCTGCAAAAAGAGATTCAACCACCGGATGTCTGCCTCCCTTTATCTTGAGCGCTTTATCATCCGTTAATGTCGGTCTGACGAATTGTTCCTGTTCGGCAATATCCGCAAACGTCAGCAGGCAGTCCAGAGAAGCTATAGCATCAGCTGCCTTTTGTATCAGGGTAATTTGATCCACAACCCATTCCCGTACTTCACAAAATAGTGCATACTCTATATTATTTGTCTTTTCCTCCCCCGTCAGAATTGATTCCTCTTTTTCTTTGAGCTCCTGAGTGATATATCGTTCTCCGTTTACAAGTGTCTGTTTCCTGATGTACTCATCAGGCACAAGATGCAGATTGGATTTACTGACCTCGATATAATAGCCGAATACAGAGTTGAATTTTACTTTGAGTGAGGGAATTCCGGTTTTTTCCTGCTCTTGTTTCTCAAGAATTTGAAGCCATTCTTTGTCTTTTGCTATCAAACTGCGGAGCTTATCAAGATTCTGATCTACCCCTTCTTTTATAAGACCTCCCTCTTTCAGATCAAAAGGAGGTTCTTCGACAATATGTTTGTCAATAAACGAAATTATCTTTTTGATTTTTTCATCAACCGATGCATACAATTCCTGCAGTAAAAGACTTTTTGCTGTCGTAATACTTTTTTTAATGGAAAAAATATGAGATAAGGAATTTTTCAGGTTTATTAAATCCCGAGCATTCCCCGCTTCCAGAGAAATGCGGGCAACGGTTCTTTCAACATCATGCGTTTGTCTCAAGTGATCACGTAAGGATTGTCTTACCGGACGATTATCCAACAATTCCGCGACTGCCTCGTGTCTTTTGGTAATTTCCTTCTTTTCAATTAAAGGATTTTTAAGCCACGTCCGAAGTTTCCTCCCGCCCATTGCGGTCGAGGTCCTGTCGAGATACTGTATCAAACTGCCTCGAGTCTCCCGGTTTCTGATTGTCGAAAAAAGCTCTAGGTTGATAATCGTCGCCCGATCCAAATACATATGGTGATCTTTCGGAACGTGAGTGATGGTTTTGAAATGCGGAATACTGCTTTTTTGGGTATATTGCAAGTAATGCAGCAAAAGCCCGGCAGCATACACTGCCCGTTTGTCCTTTGAAACATCAAAAAGTTCTATCTGCCGCCCGAATTGGGTTGAAAGAATCTCCCGTGCTTTCATTTTGAACTGCTTGGAAGACCCGAATGTATTAATATTTAAGCCGTCATGTTGAGAAAGTCGACCTAAAATATCCGGATTATTGTACTGTTCCTCAAAAAGCACACACTCTGAAGGTTTCAGACGTACAATTTCATCATCAAGAATGACTCCGTCTTTCTCATCAAACTGAGTCATATGAAAATGACCTGTTGTCAGATCGGCAAGAGCAAAACCCACCGTTTTATTGTGAAAAAAGAGAGACAGTATGTAATTGTTTTCTTTCTGAACGAGCGATTGGTCATCAAGAACAGTGCCCGGCGTAACAATACGGATGACTTTTCGATCTACAAGTCCTTTTCCGTCCGGAAGGCTTACCTGCTCACAGATTGCGACTTTAAAGCCGGATTTGATCAGTTTGGCAAGGTATGAATCAACGGCATGATACGGAACCCCGGCCATCGGTATCCGTCCGTCCTGCCCGCGGGCACGACTGGTAAGCGTGATTTCCAGCGCTTTTGCACCGATCTCGGCATCTTCTAAAAACAGCTCATAGAAGTCTCCCATACGGAAAAACAACAAACAGTCCGGATACTGCTTTTTCACTTCCATATACTGCTGCATCATCGGTGTTGAGAAGTCCTGCATAGTAGTGTATTACTGTACCATATTTTCGTGTATCATGGAAGGTAGGTAGTAGGTTGTAGACTGTAGGATGTATGGGATACCTGTTAATATGTTTCTACTACCTACCGCATACCGCCTACAACCTTAATTTATGTCTGAACGAATAATCGGATACATACTTCTCGGTATCGGAATACTCATGATCATCATCACGACATTTCAGATTTTTTCCGTATTTACCGGCAAAGCAAATCCCATTCAGGTATTTACAGTTGAACCGGCTAAAGAGCCACAACAACCATCCACGTCAGATTTACTGGAAAAAATACAGCAAGGAGACATTTCGGCACTGCTGGAATCCGGTCCAGGAAGCATTCCCGGACTTGAAGTAATCAGTCCGGAAGCAATATATAAACTGATGAATATTACTGTCTATTATTTCCTTATGATGTTTTTATTAAACGTAGGTTACAAAATCGCATCGCTAGGAGTGCAAATGCTGCGTACGATAAAAGTAGAAGTGAAAAGCAATAAACTTGCAGCAATGATTTCCCAACAGGAAGAACAGACCACATAACGTTTTATGCCAAAACATCAACAGACACACCATTTCAACGCACTCAAAAAAAGATGGATCAAGAAACATCAAGAGATCCAAAAACAGATAAAAGAAAAACATACCGAGTCACTAAAGTGGATCAGCGACAACTCAAAACATATCGCTGTCGGATCTATGACAGGACTTCTGATGTTGGCACACCCGGCCAACGCCACAGTCATTACTCAGAACCTGCTTCCGCCTCCTCCTGCCGAAGAACGAAAAGCATACACCAAAGAAGAGCTTATCGCTCAATTAAAAACACAGCTGCCCGAAACGGTGCAGGAACTTTCAGCAGAGCAAAAAATCTCAATCGGTCACACCTTATCGACATTTTTCAATATGCCTGTCACTGCATCTCTTGAAGGGAAAAGTCTCAACAGGAGCTACGGCATAATTGGCGCCGAACAACACCTGATGAGATACCCGGGGGACACCATGGAAACACATTTCCAATCGAGTGAGGATATGAAATACTGGTCTTCCGGAATGGCTCCTGGACGGGGAGCATGGGGATATTTTGCCGATTCACAAAATACAATGACACAACAGGATGTTGATCGTGAAAAATATTATATTGCAGTACAAACTTTTTTATCCCCTGGATGGAAAGAGAATCCAAACGATTTGTATAAGTTCTTTAAGTATCGAAAAATGCTGGTCGTCAATCCGGAAAACGGAAAAGCTGTTGTTGTTGTAATAGGTGATGCCGGACCCGCGCCTTTTACCGGAAAGCACCTGGGTGGATCTCCCGAGGTGATGGCACATCTTGAACGAAAAGACGGAGGCGCAAAAGGCCCGGTGTTATACTATTTTCTGGACGACCCGGAAGACAAGATTCGGTTGGGACCGATTGAATTATAAACTAAGTAAGGGAGATGCGAACGAAGTAATAAAAATTTTCGAGTGAGTTTTGTTTGAGCACTGTTTCAAGTATGCGAGTTAACTCATGAGACAAATTTTTGATTACGAGGTAGCAAAATATAACTCAACTCTATGAAAAAACATTTTTACACACACCTAATCGAAATCGATACAATCTATACTGAGCTTGAATCCCTCCCCATTCACAAACATGAAAAGAAAGAGCTTGTCGAAATAGTCCACTCAACTATTCATCATGTCGTAATCGATACTGTTATGACAGATCTCTCTGAAGAAGACAAAAAAACTTTTTTATCTCATGTTCATGTTGAAGATCACGAATCGGTTTGGAAATTATTGAAAAAGCGGTCACAAGAATCTGAAAAAAAGATAATAAAAGCAGTCCAAACTCTTCAGAATGAATTACTGCAGGATATCAAGGATATAACAAAAGGACAGGAATAATATTTACGTCATGTTTACACTCCTCTGGTAGGCTATATCTATGGAAAAACATCTCTCGACTGCTAAGGTTATTACAAACCTTCTTGAGCATCGCTTTCGCATATTCGGCTTTGAGTTCGGGTTAGATCCGATTATCGGACTGTTTGTCGGTGCAGGAGACTTTATCACTGTCGTAATCGGATTATATTTCGTTTGGATAGGTCTTATCATGGGCCTCCCTAAAAATAAAATTGTACAGATGGTTTGGAATCTGGGTGTTGATTTTGTCTTAGGAAGCGTTCCTGTGATCGGAGACATCTTTGACTTTACCTACAGAGCCCACACAAGAAACTACGAAATTTTGAGGAAGCACTATGAAGAAGGCGTGCTCCTTTAAAGAACATAGAGCATTCCTTGACGGGCGTTTGTACTACAGGAAAACCCGATTGTCCCGCTTTCTTCGGGAGTAAACTCAAATATATTGTTTCCCGGCTCCAATGCCTGAGCTATCCCAAGTTTTGGCACATGAAGAAACCCCTGACACCCGTATACGTTGATACCGTTTACTATCCACCGAACGGGAAGATTTTTTTGTAATTGAAACGTATTCGGATGATATCCGTCTGATAAGACATCCATTTTTACAACCTGAAATCCGTCTTCAAAACTCACACTCCCCTCTTCCTTTGTATAGCTATCCACACCAACATTTCCGATATCGGCATACAGTCTGACAGTATTTACAATGTATCCCACACTGACAAGAATGATCGTAACTGCCACCGTTTTCATAAACCAGGGATACCAGGAGGCTTTGGTAAAGAATGACGTAAAGCTAAGCGCCATAAGCGCCGGGACGGTTCCCAAAG
>CAYMVU010000031.1:0-12418 GCA_964394215.1 uncultured Gammaproteobacteria bacterium | reverse complement strand
AAAAGAGTATAGTGATACCGGTTTCATCCAGCCCGAAAACTTCCAGTATGATGTTCTGCTTGAAGAAGTTGCTCCGCCCGAAGTATCGATTCCCGAAGCGAATTTGAAACAGGCAAAAATCATTCTTGTTGCGACAACTGAAATTCCGGAGGCACTAAATAATGTAAGATTACTGAACTTTAAATTTAAGGCTGTTGCAGGCGCAGATCAGGAAACGATTGAGAATGTAACCCAGAAAATTTCTCTAAGCACACAGTCGCAGTTTGTCGGAACCAACGCGCAGGGAGAAGCTGATCTATTCGGAAATCCTACAGAACCGGTCCTTGCATCGGTGACGATATACCGCGGTACGGGATCAGATCTTACACCGACTGTGACCGGCGGGCCCAATGATCCGACACCGACAGATTCTGAGTCAGGTCCGAAGTTCGTTTTTGAACCTTCCAGTACATCTATCAAGAAAGGTCAGTCATTCGGGGTAAATCTGAACATTGACCCCGGCACAGAAGCAGTTGCAGGCGCTGATATTTATCTTGATTATAATGCCGAACTTCTTACGCTCGAAGGGGTAGCAACCGGAAGCTATTTTCCGTTGGTAGCCAATGTTCCAAGTACGGGGCGACTGTATATTGCTGCGACAGTTGAAAATCAAGGGGACAGTAAAACAGGAACTGGTACCATCGCTGTCGTAACATTTAAGGCAAATGAAACCGGGACTGCAAACATCGTAATAGACTGTGATCCTTCAAAGACTGATTCATCAAGAATTTCTAAAAATGACATCAATGCTACAAATGTATTGAACTGCAGTGCTCTCAAGGCCCATACCATAACTATATCCGCTGAAGATCAACCCGATCCCACGCCAACTACTGATGATATTCCGACACCGACACCGACGACAGGATCATCCTCAGGCCAGAAAGCCGATGTACAGCTCAATATGAAGGTGCGTTTCCAGGGTGTCGTTAAACAACCGAATGCAGCTTTTGACAAGCTAAATGTGCGTGTTGATGTTGAAGGCTCTCAGGGATATAAAAATGATCAGATCATTGAGTTTAAAGCTGACGGCAGCGGACTGTGGAACGGAGTGATGAAGATAGAGAATGTACCGATTTCTCAAAAATATGCGGTTCTTATTAAGGGTCCGAAACATCTTTCGAGAAAGATCTGTCAAGCATCACCGAGTGAAAATGTACCGGGAACATACAAATGTGAAAGCGGAGGAGAGATTGATCTTAAGGCAGGTGGCAACAATCTTGACTTTAGTCAGATTGTCGTCCTGGCAGGAGATATCCCGACACAGAATCAGGTAGTTGATTCGGCGGATATCATCTTTATCCGTCAGAACTTCGGGAATACCAGTCCTTCTGCACTATCCCGCGGAGATCTGAATCTCGACGGCATCATCGACACACAGGATTACTCCTTGGTCATGGCGGCACTCGGATTCAAGTATGATGAGGAGTTGTAACCGTAGAAAGGACTATAAAATTTGTGAATTATCAGTTAGTATAAAACTATGGAGGAAAATCAATCATACGGGCCAGTTAACTCGGCTCAGATGATCTCAGAACCGGCCCACCCGCAGCATAAGTATCGAATGATATTTATCACAGTAATTGTCCTTTTATTTGCATTAGGAGGCTTTATTGTCCTTACGAATGACGATCTGAAAGGACGTATGCAGGAGGCTCTTCATCTGGTCAAACCAAAAACAGAACCCATTACAAACAAAGAAACACTTGAGCTTTTTGCGTCACAAATTACGGATAGGTCACAGCCGTGGATTGAAGTGAAAGCGCCGGATACGGAAGCAACAGTAGGAGAGGCAGTGGAAGTCACGATACACGCGTTTTCAGGAGGAAAAGATATCACGGGATATGACTTGCTCATCGGCATCGACCCTGCTCAGTATGATATTTTGAGCATTACTTCTGAACTGCCGTCTTTTCAAATCCAGACATTTGATCGCGGGATGTACCATGCGGTGACAGGAATCAAAAATCTTCAGGCACAGGACCCGACACTTTTCAACGATACACCGCTTGTCAAAGTTGTGTTAAGGCCTAAAACAACTGGTGAAGGAGTTGTGACGATTTTGGCAACGAAAGGGCAGGAGCGCACTCAACTGGTCGATAAAGACGTTATTATCATCGAGCCGCAGGTAGGCTCAGATTTTATTAAAACCCGCTAAATCAACATGAATCAGGTCCTTAAGCAATCCGTTCTGATCATATTCAGTTTTTTGATGCTGACAGTTGTCGGAGTAGTTCATGTGGAAGCGGCTTCTCTTGAATTTGATCCTGAAAGCTCTGAAATCGAGGAAGGGGAGACTTTTTCTGTTGATGTCAATATTGATGCTGATACGAAGCAGGTAGCGGGAGCAGATGTTTATATTACGTATGACAGCAGTATTATATCGCTACAGTCGGGGACTATTTCCCGCTCGTAAGCAATATCCCGACGACAGGTAAATTGTATATCGCAGGTACGATTGCCAATCAAGGCGAGTACAAGACCGGGACAGGCACTGTCGCGACACTTGTCTTCAAAGGTGAAGCGGAAGGAACGACTAATCTTGAGTTTACCTGTGATCTTACACAGACAGAAACCTCGAAAATTAACCAGAATGATATCAATGCGTCAAATATCATTGATTGTAGTGCTCTTACCGCTCATGCCGTCACGGTTGGAGGAGGCGGTACCACTGCTACAACCAAACCCACATCACTCCCTGAAAGCGGTGTGTACGATGATATGCTGAGATATACAGCTCTAGGAGGAGTGCTCCTGATGGCCGGTTTTGGTCTACGTGTGATCATGAAGATAATGTAACCCTGCTCATATTCTATTTACGCAGGATACCCATAATGGTATCATGTATACATGGCTTCGCTTCCACATCCACGCTTAGGATCAAACAGAAAATTGACTGCTATGTTTATCACACTCACTGTACTCGTGGGTCTCCCTGTACTTCTTTTTGTCGTTCTTGCCGTACAGGGATTTGTCTCAGGTGTCGGAAACGATCAGCCGGTAGATGTGGTGGTATCCGAGATAACAAAATCTTCAGCAGTTATTACGTGGCACACAGATAAAAAAACCCAGGGAGTCATTGAGTATGGTACGACGCCGACAGCTCTCAATTCGTATGCTCCTGAGGTGGGTTCATCAAAAGATCATGAAGTAAGTCTGACACTCCTTTCACAAGCGACTACGTATTACTTTCAGATAAAAATTAACGGGACTGTCTATGATAATTCAGGTATACCCTGGACATTTACCACCAAAAACAAGGACGGAGAAGATGTTGCTGAGGCGATCAAAGGTATTGCCACCCGCATTGCACGAGATGGAGAAGAAGCGACAGAAGAGGCGGGAATAAGTACCAATAATTGTACTGTGACTGATTGTAATGAAATCAAAGCCAAGCTCGGAAAAGGATGCAGTTCTGCCGATTATTTTAAATGTATCTCATCAGCCGGAAGTACCTCTGTCACACCCGGAACCGGATCTTATACCACGCCGATTCCCACACCTACCACCGTGCTGATTGTTTCCAATTTATGCAAGCTTGACTACATCCAAAATGAAGACGGTTGTACTTCATGGAGCTGGGATAGTTTTGCTACAAAGCCCCAAACATGTCGTGATGCCTTTGATCGATATGTGTTGCAATGCAAAAATACGAGCTTTACGGAGAGTGAAGACAAGCATATTGTGTGGTATTACAACAACGCCATCACTGATATTGCCTCAAATTCAGCCACCTTCAAGGTCAAACCACCGACAGGAGAACATATCTATTGTCAGGTGCGTGTAGAAGATGCAGTCGGCGGAGAAACCCATTCTACACCGTGGGTACGTGCAGCAGAGTACTGCGACTAGCTTACAGGATTCCGCCCGGTATCAACAGCCCATTCACGAATGACATCACCGGATCAAGTATGGTGTGAAGCATGGATTGACCTCCTATCGGAAGAATAAGGGCAATCAGAAACAAAAATCCGTACCGTTCGAGCTGATGCCATTCACGTGCCTGTTTTTCACTCAGCAGGCCTTCAACGATTTTGAATCCATCCAGAGGATGAACGGGAAGTAAATTAAATACTCCAAGAAGCACATTCATTTGAATAAAGACAATGAGCAGGGAACCTATAATAAGCGGAATATCGGTACCAAAAAATGTGAACAGATAAAGGATAATAGAACTTACTATAGCCAATAGGAAATTCGACACAGGGCCGACAATAGAGATGAGTGCAGCGTCACGTCTTGCGTTATCCAGATTGAAAGGATCAAATTGTACAGGCTTTCCCCAGCCGAAACCGACCAAGAGCAAAAAGATAGTTCCGTACAAATCAAGATGTGCTGCCGGATTTAGTGTTACACGCCCCTGTAATCTGGGTGTAGGGTCCCCGAGATGGTCTGCCATCTTGGCATGAGCAAATTCATGAATAGTTATTGCGATAACAAGTGAGACGGCACTCAAGAGGAATATTATTGGGTTACTAAGCAACATTGTAAGCATAAAAGAATTCAAAAATCAATAAAGTATATTGCATTCTGCAACCCTTTATGATATCATAAAAAATCTTGACTTAAAAATCTCTTTTAAACTATATGGAATGTTATCACTGTGGAAAAGGAATTATGTACGGCAGATCTCATACGCACCATCGAGGTGTGGCGGGAGGTCGATGGAAAAAACGTGCCCAAAAGACACAAAAATTATTCCGACCCAATCTTCAACCGGTGATGATTCTTGAACAAGGGAAAGAGCAACGAGTTAAATTATGTATGAAATGCTTGAAAAGAGTAAAGAAAGACATAACTGACGGTAAAAAACCATTCGTTCAGCTCAAAAATATTCCTTCAAATATCGTCCAGCAACAGATAACTGCCTGAGAGCTTACACGTTCATTTCATGAAGTTCACCGTTTCTTTCTTCATATAAGGGAGATTGCTGTTCCATTGCACGTGCTGTGAAAAGTATTCCGTTGAGGTGATCGACTTCATGCTGCATGATCACGGCCTTAAAGCCTTCAAACCATTCTTCATGCCTGGTACCATCTAGCGTTTGATATGAAAGAAGCACTTTTTGAGGCCTTTCAATAGGAGACCAGATCCGATCTACGGAAAGGCAGCCTTCCAGTGTGGTTTTTCCGTCTTTTTTCTCAACGTCGATATCAACAATTTTCAAGAGTTTAGGATTGATGTATTCCCGGACTTTTGATCGTTTGTCAGGCCGGGTTATGAAAAGTGCCAGTCCGACACCGATTTGAGGTGCAGCAAGACCGACTCCTTCAGGATCTTTTGCAGCGATAAGAGTATCACTCATATCTTTCACCAGTTTCTTCAGTTTTTCATCAAAATGTTTGACAGGTTTTGCAGCGGTGCTCAAAACTTTGTTCGGAACCTTCACAAGCGGTAAAATCATGGCATTATTATAACAAATTGTATGTATGTTGTAGTCTGTAGCTTATAACGCACTATATCTAACACACAATATATTGTCGTACCTACCGACTACAGCCTCATGCTATACTATCAGTATGGCAAAACTATCCCTTTGTATTGCAACGTTCAATGAAGAGGAGTTTATTCATTATCCGCTCGATTCTGCGTATGAGATAGCTGATGAAGTCGTCATTGTGGACGGAGGTTCGGAAGACAAGACGATTGAGATTGCAAAATCATATGGTGCTAAAGTCAAGGTGTATAGCGAGGATAATCCGGCAATGTTTCATATCAATAAGCAGAAAGCGATAGAGCGCGCCACGGGTGACTGGATTCTGCAGCTTGATGCCGATGAAGCAGTGAGTCCGGAGCTTAAAGATGAGATTGTTCGTATCATTGAAGGGAAGACTACGGAGGAGTATGACGGGTACTGGATTCCCCGGAAAAACTGGTTTCTGACAAAATTCCTTGAAAAAGGCGGAATTTACCCCGATTCAACGATTAGACTGTATAAAAAGGGAGTTGCCAGCTTTCCCTGTAAAAACGTTCATGAAAATGTAAAGATAAAGGGGAAAGTCGGGACGCTACATAAGGATTTGTTGCATTATGCCGATCCGACTTTTGAACGGTATTTGAACCGTTGGAATCGTTATACTACTCTTGATGCGAAAGAGCTTGCTTCAAAAAACCAGGAGCTTTGTGGGTTATGTTACTTTGTAATGAAGCCGATCGGTACGTTTTTCAGTATTTACTTCCGCCATAAGGGCTTTCAGGACGGATTTGCCGGCTTTGTCTGGGCTCTTTTTTCTTCAATACGCTACTGGGTGATTTATATTAAAACTATTACCAGTGAACGAGTGATCGAGTAAGCGTGTTTGAGAGTTATGAAAGTTAAGACCTACCAGGAATTAGAGATATGGAAAGAGGGTGTTTATATCGTTGAGGCAATATATCTGATCACCAGTGCGGCAAGCTTTAAACATGACTTTGCATTGAAAGATCAAATGCGAAGATCAGCAATATCAATACCTTCAAATATCGCGGAAGGCTTCGATAGGAACTCACGAGCAGAACTCAAGCGGTTTTTATTTATTGCGAAAGGGTCATGTGCAGAATTAGAGACGCAATTGATTATTGCTTATAGAATTAAGTATATTGACCAGAATAAATATGAAGCGCTTAAAGAAAAATGTAGTGTATTATCGTTACGAATAGGGAAGTTCGCAGCTTATCTCTCGAACACCCGTACACCCGCACACTCGAAAACTTCCTAGCCTCCAATCTTAAATTCCACGACATCTCCGTCTTTCATCACGTAGTCACGTCCGACGATCTGTACCTTTCCTGCATCACGGGCTTTTGTCCAGCCGCCGATGTCTACAAACGTTTGATAGGGGACAATGTCGGCTTTGATAAACTTTTTTTCAAAATCCGTGTGAATTGCTCCTGCTGCTTGAGGAGAAAGGGTGCCTGCCGGGATAGTCCATGCACGGGCTTCAAGCTCACCGCCTGTGAGGAATGAAATCAGTCCGAGGGTTTCATATGCCTTTTTGATAAGTCGGTTTAAGCCTGTTTCTTTAAGATTGTACTCAGCAAGATAGTCTTTTTGATCAGCCTCATCGAGAGCGAGAACTTCATTTTCCAGTTTGGCATTGAGATATAGAGCTGATTCGGCACTGTCATCCTGAACCTGCTTCAGGATCTCTTTGATTCGATTCTCAACCTTTTCTTTTTCCATAAGTTGTTCCTCAGACACGTTAAAAACATAAATGACGGGTTTCATCGTCAGAAGATGCAGGTCTTTGGCTGCTTCCGTTTCATCATCAGTTAATCTGATTGTACGGGCGGGATTACCGGCATTGAGATGATTCCTCAGCTTTATGACAGCGTCAGCACGGTGTCCTTCTTCCTTGGTAGCTTTTGCACGGGCGGCGACGGATAAATCTTTTTGTTTCTCCAGAGTGGCAAGATCGGCAAGCACAAGCTCCGTTTCAATCGTTGAAATATCTCTTATCGGATCGACTGAATTTGAGACATGCAGGACATTGTCATCTTCAAATAGTCGCACGACATGTGCAATGGCTGCCACTTCACGGATGTGGGAGAGGAATTTGTTTCCCAATCCTTCTCCTTGTGAAGCCCCGGCAACCAGTCCGGCGATATCGTAAAACTCAACGACAGCAGGAACGATTTTTTGTGTATTTACGATTTCTGCGATTTTCGGCAATCTTTCATCCGGCACCTCGACGACACCGACATTGGGTTCGATGGTACAGAAAGGATAATTGGCCGCATCAGCGACGGTTTTTTTCAGCAGTGCGTTAAAGAGTGTCGACTTTCCGATATTCGGAAGTCCGACAATTCCGATTGATAGGTTCATATGTTTATTCTACTAATGTAATCCCGTTTATGCGAAGCATAGTACGGGATAGGGGATATTATAGCAGGAAGCTATGATTCAGAAAGCGGGACCTCGACTAAGTCACTGTTATATCTAAGAACGTTAGGTACAATATTTCGTGCCTGTACATCCGGTACAGACTCTCGTGTAAAAGTGAGGTGTGCGGTCATAGGGATAATCCCAAGGTCCTGTCTTCGTTTTTTTTCACGCTTGAGATCGATATTAAATTGCTCTAACAAATGTCTGGCGTGTCTTTTTGCCTGTTCTGATTGCATATGATATCGAGGATCACGAAGTACGGTGAAATGTGCTCTTCGGTACATAAAGTTGGGGCCTTCCTCATATTCACTTTCATGTTCATCTGTATCCTGAGACAAGAGGCCGGAAGTGATGAAATAAAGACGTCGCAGAAGCAGATTCGAAAAAGACTGTGAAGAATGCACATCCAATGACATGGGTTGTCTATTGGAGTCAAGCATCCGTCTTTTTTTATCAAGCCATATAGTCATGGGTTCGTCAATTCCGGCAAAACGGATTTCCGCCGCATATTCACGGGGATATTGTCTGTCCATCCGGAATTTTATGTAATCGAGACCTAAAGCGAGCTGTTCAGGATCGGTATCAGCCGGGAATAAATCACCTCTTGGTGAGACAAACCATTCAAATTCATCAAGTACCTTTCTCCATAACACTTCATTTTCCCTGATATGGATTGCTTCAAGCTGAGCAATGTCTTCTGGATGAAAAAAACGACTAAAATACTCATTTAATAATACATCTTGTCGGTTGACATAAGGATTGCTTTTTGTCAAAGCATACGTTTCCTGGAAATCCCTGAGCTTTCCTGCAGTTGAATCAGGACGTGCCTTCACAATAGGCAAATGCACTGTATTCAGTGAAGCTAAATCACTGTTTATAGAGCTTCCTACAGTGACGGATACGCCGTAAGGCGGATACTTCAAATAATGGGGGAACGATGATGCATATCTAAAAAGTAAGTTAAATCCAATATCATTAGCATATTTCTCAGATTCTTTTCGAGCATGTTGGATTGTTTGAGCATTCATACTTTGCAGTAATTTTGAGCGAAGAATCGGATGATCATATCCTTCTGCATCATCTATACCTGCTAATGCAAACAGAGTATCAGCATGTCTTCCCGTATTACTGCAAAACATCTCTGCCAGTTCCTGTGTAGGAGGGAGTGCCGGAAGGCTAAACCTAAATAAATCATGAGGCAAAGATTCTGTAATATCCTGAAGTTCGGTTATAAATTCCGGGTGACCATCGGCATATCCGGCGAGGAGCTGACAGTACTGGTTGAAGACTTTACCGACTTCTTTATTCAGTCTCTGTTTGTCAGATTCGTCCCGATACAATGTATCCAATGTTGATGCGAGCCCCTGAATCACTGGAGGTTTCCCGGTAAATAACGCCGTATTAATGAGATCATGAACCAAATCAAGTTGGGGAGTTTGACTGATCTGAAGATTTGATAAAAATGTCGCTCTATTTTTTAAAAATGTTAACATGCTGCCTCCCAATATTTCCAGCGTGTCCCGGATATCCTGATTGGTAGTTAAACTAGATGGATCTACATTCATTGTCATGATGGAATCTAGAACTTCACAATCCTCAGGACGTTCGATGAGACCGGGTGTACCACGGTATTGAAACTCTTGAAACAGAGATGGATCTTTTACCGTTTGTACATAACGAGAGAGATCCTGAAGAAATCTTCGTGATAATTGCCGTTCTCCGTTTTGCTGTAAGTTTGAATCTTCGATGTCATGTATCTCTTCCAAAGCATGGGGGAGAATGGAAAGCGAAGATGTTGTATACTCAGAAGATTCAGAGTCTTGTTCTTGAGGTAACCCGAAGATTTCCAGCACGGCTTTTCGTAAAATGAGCTGTTGTATTGTCGTAGCCTCCTGTGCACGACTCTGTTGAGCTTGAATACCCGGAAACTGAGATTCCTGTAACTGTTTAATAGCTTTTATACGTTTTCCCTGACTCATCTTCTGTGTATTCATGACAGCTTTTTCATTTTCATAGTCTTCGCGTTTTTTCTTGGCCTGTTCTGTGCATTCTTCTGTGACCTTTCTGTATTCATCGTACAAAACCAGATAGGAAAATAATCGTTCGGCTGTGGGCCGGAGCGGTGATTCAATTCCGAACTCCTGTGCTATAGGAGATTGTCCGTAATCTTGGAGAGAAAGCTGAATACCTTGTAATTGTCCTTCAAGTACTTCGTCAACATCTCCTATGTCTGCTTGATGTTCCAACATCCATTGGTTGTTTAAGGGTTCCACATTAATCGGAATTTCCACATCAAGATCCCATTCATAGGGTTCGTAATATACCTTATCGTTGCGTTCCGTAGTCACAGGGAGCATGTTTCCATCGAGCATATAATGAGTTTGGACGATACGCTGCGAAAAACGGATAGGTTGTTGGAGTTCTGCAGACATACGTCTTGCACGTTCGTATACAGAAGACATAGTATCGCATTATACCATGAGAGGATTAGCAAAGAGATAATTTATTTCCATATTCTTACAATAAAAACCATATAATAAAGATATGTCCGTCGAACGTATCCGTCATGCACGTAGATTGTCCCGTGACTTTTCGAAGCCGATAAGAATAGAAACCCCGGTACATCAGACTTCATACGAGCTTGATGGCCAAAAACATCATATAGACATCTGGCACAGGCATCAATACGAATTTCCTGTTCCGAAATTGGGTAACGAATGGCTCATCTGTGAGGCAACTCCTGAAGAGTCTGATGAACTTCTTGAAGGGTGGCTGCAGGGGATCACTCTTTCCATAAGAGATTATCGAAGATCTCCAATTGCGAAAAAATACGGTATTACCAAGCCCATCAACGAGCATGAGGAGCGATTGGTGGCGTATAACGAATTGATAGAAGAGTATTCATCATTGCGTGACGGATATCTTGAAAAAAATATTGAGAACGGTGATCCGGAAGATATGGAACGGGCAGAAACAGCACAGCAAGTCCACGATCTTATCCTGAACAAATTCGTAAACGAGCATTATGGACTAGTTGGAGAAGGAGAAAGACCACCTGTTACGGTGCAACATATCACAAATGGCGTTGGCGATCCCTCATTCATTTTTGCCTGTAACTCATTATTAACCGCAGCTTCATCCTACATGGAACGACTCGACTACATTGATCTTTTCGGGAACACCCAACCTCAGCAAAATGTAAATAAATAATGCTTCATGTAAGATGTAATAAAACTTATTCAGACAGGTTTTCTTACAGCGTAGCAGAACAATACCTGTTACTTGTTATGTATGAGTATTATGGCGATTATAGAACCCTTCATCAGTGAGTCCTCACAATATTTTTACCAATTTCTTGTAGGGGGTTGGTGAATCCGATTTATGATAAAGCTATATGAAACATTTATTATTTGAGCATATGTATATCAAGCCGATTATTGAGTACGAGAGGGGAATATATCGTATTGAGATTGTGGATGATGAAGACATCTCTACAATAGAAGAATAGTACCCAATCCCAAGAACACAAAGAAACCGATAATATCGGTCGCAGTTGTGACGAAAATTGAGCTTGCAATTGCCGGGTCGATTCGCATTGATTTCAGAATAAAAGGAACAAGTGCTCCGAAAAGACCTGCGATAAAGAGATTTGCAATCATCGCAATTCCCAGGACTACCCCCAGCATCGGTGTGCCGTGCAATAATGTAGCTACTATTCCGGCAATGATACCGACGATGACTCCGTTCAAAAGACCGGCCATGGCTTCTTTAATAATAATTCCTTTTGCCTCACGCCAATCAATATCATTCATTGCAATACCCCGCACGACGACTGCCAGTGCCTGGGTGGCAGCATTTCCGCCCTCACCGGCGACGATAGGCATAAATACGGCAAGAAGTGCCATCTGAGCTATTGTGTTTTCAAACAAACCCACAACAGCGGAAGCGAGAAACGCAGTCCCCAGATTGATAATGAGCCATTTATAGCGCATCGAAACCTTGAAATTGATAGGATCTCCCGGTGTTTCTTCATGCTGGACTCCGGCAAATTTATACACATCTTCTGTCGCTTCGGCTTGAGCGACACGGAGAAGATCGCGCAGGTGGATGATACCGAGAATTTCTCCCTTTTCGTCAACAACTCCGATTGCATCGGTTTTTAAATGATGGATTTGATGCAGTATCTTTTCCTGATCTTCCTTGTGACTGATCAGCGGCAGCTTCTGTACCATCTTGCTGACAGGAACTTTAGGGGAGCTGAAGATGAGATTCTTGTGGGGGATAAAACCAAGCACTTTACCTTCTTCGGAGGTGAGGATAATAAACGGGACCTTGTTTTCGCGGTTGATGTGATCCTGAACTTTGTCTGCGATATCTTTGAAAGTAAACGTGTCTTTGACGATAATATAATCAAGATCCATAAGTCCGCCGGCAGTTTCCCGACCGAACATGAGAAGTTTTTCAATTTTTTTCCTTTTGGGATCTTTCAGTTTGAGGAGTACTTTCTGCCGCTTG
>CAYMVU010000030.1:0-13856 GCA_964394215.1 uncultured Gammaproteobacteria bacterium | reverse complement strand
AGATTCAGCAGTTTGTCTTTAAATACAACACACTAAAGTCTTATCTTAAGGAAGATGCGGATAGTTATAAGTACTATGAAACAGTAAACGGTATCTTTGAGAAGACAAAGTCGTCAGAAAAGCTGGAGACTTTTTCAGTAAACAATAGCCGAGAAGCGGAACTCACGATAAATTTTTCGGATTATAATGACGCATTATCATTCATTGAAGATCTCGAAACATCTATTTTCAGCGACAACTTTGAACAGATTTCAATAGCGGGCTTCAGTGTCATTCAACAAAATCAGGATGGTTACCAGTTGACACTTGATGGTGTCTTCAGATCCTCTGATGCAGCAGACTCAACAACTCGATCAGATTAAGCGATTTATCCTCAATGCAAATTTTTTACCTATTGCATTGTTCCTTGTAATGGATATCGTTTTGTTGGGTTTTATCATATATCTGGGTTTAAATACCTGGAATTTATACAACGATCTGGAAATTAAGAAATCCGAATTGGAAAGTACAAAGCAAGCCGCTACTCTTATCAAGAATAATAAAGCGCTGCTTGAGGAGAATATCGAGACATACAATGAAATATTGAATGAATTAATCCCCAATGAGGAATCATACTTTAAAGTCATTGCAGCATTTGAAAAACTGGGCGCAAAAACAGGAGTAAATATTCAGTCTTATAGTATCAATCTTGATGACACAACCGAAGAAAAATTATCTCTTGAACTTACCGTAAGCGGAACACGTGAGAATGTTGAACAGCTGCTTCGTGATTATAAGTATGTGAGCGGAAGACTGATTACGAATGAAGAAATGACGGTAACATTTGAAGACGGCGCTGCCACATCCTTTACAGTTAATCTGATCCATCGTCCGTTTGTTTCCAGTGACTCTCAGGTCACAGACACCATTACACAGGAAGACGTCGACTTCCTTGAGGATATACAATCAATGATCAAGTGAATGAAGAATTATTCAAAAACAACGTTATCTTTGTTTTTGAGAAGTCTCTCAAGACCTTCTGAAATCTGTGCTCCTTTGGATTTCCAGTACTCGAAGCGTTCTTTATTGATTCGGATATTGCCTTTTTCATCCAAAGGATGATACAATCCGACTTTTTCAATATAGGAACCGTCGCGCTTTTTCGTTTTATCAAGCGCAACTATTCGATAGTACGGCTGTTTTCTTTTGCCGAATCTCATGAGTCTTAGTGCTACTGCCATGAATATGAATTACAAAATTGTAAAAGACTTTTTCAAAATGGAAATCTTATTATATCGTTATTTAGTTAATAATTCCAGTGCATTTTGCGCGGCATTTTCTTCCGCCTGTTTCTTTGATTTACCTGTTCCTTTGCCCTTAATTTCACCATTGACAAGTACGTGAATGGTAAATGTTTTTTTGTGCTCAGGGCCGGTTGCTTCGATAAGTTCATACACCGGAAGATCTTTATATTGTGCCTGCGTGATCTCCTGAAGTCTGCTTTTCGGAGACAGATAGAGTTTGTTTTTTACGATATAGTCCAGACGCTCAGCAAAAAGATATTTGGTTATGAATTGATACGCTCTATCGAATCCCTGGTCGATAAAAATTGCGGCAATAAGAGCTTCAAATACATCTGCAAGAATATTGGTTTTGGTTCGGCCTTTTCCCTTTTCTTCTCCGTGAGAAAGATACAGATAGCTCCCGAGATTCAGTTCCTTTGCTACTTCAGCAAGACTTTCCGTACGGACAATTGCAGCTTTGATATCCGTGTAATCACCTTCCTGTAGATGCGCATACTTGTGATAGAGATATATTGATGTAGCAAGTGAAAGAACACTATCGCCTAAGAATTCAAGCTTTTCATTTGAGGGCAGTTCGAAATCCCGATTTTCGTTTAAGTAGGATCGGTGGACAAAGACATTTCGGAGAAGCTCCCGATTTTTAAACTCAATATGAATACGCTCTTCAAGATTACTCAGATTTGTTTCCATCAGAAGATTCTTTACTACTAATTTCATTTACAACAGAGCCGAGGACGGCATTAACAAAAGCATATGATCGTTCGTTTCCCAGTTCTTTTGCAAGCTCTACCGCTTCATTGATGATAACTTTTGTAGGTTGTCTATTCTCAACAAAAAGCAGTTCGTAGATGGCAAGCTGCAACACACAAAGATCTATCTTGGCAATTTTATCTACCGGGTATTTCGGAGCAAATTTCTGAATAGATGCATTGATTTCTTCTTTATGGGCCAGAATGTCCTTGGAAAATGTTTCATCCTTGAAGGGAACCTCTATATGAGCTTTATCGGCTTCAAACGAAAGAGCAAAAAGGTTTTGAACTGTTTTGAGCCGTTTATGGTGTCTGGGATCCATGTATATGCATTGCAAGGTTAACGTGTTAACGTGTTGAGATAACACATTAACTCGTTAACCCGTTAAATAATTAACGGGACGTGATTATTTTCCGCAATTTTTACATTGACGATGCGGCATTTTCTTTTTTCCACACTCACGACATACAACAAGATCCGGAAGAGTTGATTCATTTTTTCGTTCCAATACTCTTTTGCCTTTTCGTGCCTTGGAGTGTTTGCGTTTGGGTAACGGGGCCATAATTGTATCAATAAAATTATATTTCGATACCGTAATAATATCACGAACAGGGTGATAAAACAAGCAGTATCACACTCAATCCCGGCTTATCTGATCAAGCTGATATCTCTCAATCATATCGTTTAGAAGCGGGTGATCCTGAAGCTTGTATTTGGCCGCAAATGAATTAACGGCATCTTTGACATCATGGACCTGTCTGTAGTTCGTAATATCAGCGAGTTTAAGATCGGTGTATCCGTGTTGCATCGTGCCGTAGAGATCTCCCGGTCCCCGAAGTTTCAGGTCATACTCTGCGAGTTTAAGTCCTGAGTTGGTAGATGCAAAAAATTGCAGCCTTGATTTTTGTTCCGCTTCTTTGGTGCTGGTAAAGAGAAAACAATATGATTGTTTATCTGATCGGCCGACTCGTCCTCTGAGTTGATGAAGCTGTGCTATCCCGAAACGTTCTGCTCCTTCGATGAGCATGATTGTTGCATCCGGTACATCAACGCCAACTTCAACTACTGAAGTTGAGACCAATATGTCATACTTTTTAGCTTTAAAATCCTTCATTACCTCTTCTTTCTCTTTTGCCTTCATTTTTCCGTGAAGAAGAGCCACATTGAAATCTTTGAAGACGTCATTTTTCAAAAATTCGTATTCTTTAGTTGCAGCGCGGACTGATTTGAGTGTTTCAGCCTCTGATTCCTCTACCAAAGGACAGATGATGTATACCTGGGCTTGGTTTTCTTCAATTTGTTTTTTGATCCATTCGTTCCCTTTTGTTCGTTTTTCCTGTGGTGTGACATAGGTTTTGATCGGTTTTCTTCCTTTGGGCATCTCATCAATAACTGACAAGTCAAGCTCGCTGTATAGCGTAAGCGATACGGTTCGAGGTATCGGTGTTGCGGTCATCGTGAGAAGATGCGGATTCAGGCCCTTTTCTTTCAGCATTGCACGCTGTCTCACACCGAAGCGATGCTGTTCATCAATGATGACCATTCCGACACGATCAAAGTTGAGTTTTTCCGTGATCAAAGCCTGAGTGCCGACCACAATATCATACTCGAGTGATGACTTTTTCTTTGAAATTGCTTTATGAGATCCTGTTTGCAAACCGACTGATACGTTCGAATCCATGAGTGTTGAAATTGTGTTGTAATGCTGCTGAGCCAGAATTTCAGTCGGAGCCATGATGAGGGTTTGAAGACCGTTTAGATGTGTGACATACGCTGCGATAGCTGCTACGACAGTCTTACCGGAGCCGACATCACCCTGGACGAAACGATTCATAGGTGTCGGCTTCTGTATGTCTGCAAGTATTTCATCAGCTGTTCTTTTCTGAGCGTTAGTCAGCGCAAACGGTAAAGATGTCATAAACGCATCAAGAGATTTCTGAATTGATTTTGTGATATGAATAGGTGTTGTTGTCGTTTCTTTTTTCCATTTTTCTTTGACGATATATGAAGACAGTACTCTGATAAACAGTTCGTTAAAAGCGATTCTCCGATGAGCCTGCTGCTGTTCTCTTTTTCCCGGGGGCTGATGGATCCATGATATTGCCTGTTGCTGCCCGATAAGATTGTAAGTATCAAGGAGCTCCTGAGGCAGGAACTCAATCTTTCCGGCTTCAAACGCTTCAAGCAGCCCGAGCACATACATGATTTTTTCCCGTATGGTTTTGGATGATAATCCGTAGATTTGAGAATAGACCGGAACAAGTCTTCCCGTGTGAATTGTCTGTGCTGTCGGTGAAGACAGTATCTCATATTCTTGCGGCATTATATTTACCGATCTTCCGAAGCGATCTACAGTACCGGCAACTGCAATATGCATGCCGTCCTTAAGTACTTTTGTTAAATACATTTGGTTATACCATACTGCCTCGATAATGCCGGTTTCATCAGTAATCACAGCTTTTTGAAGTTTGAAGCCGCGTTTAGTAAAACTGTTGGTAAAGGTTTTTATGGTTCCTTTGATTGTGACTGTTTCTCCGGGTTGAACGGATGCAATTTTTGCTACAGTTGAATAATCATCGTATCTGAACGGATAATAATGCAGCAAATCCTCGTATGTTCTGATTCCCAGTTTTTCAAGCCGTTGAATAGTGCGGGGGCTTGTGCGCGGCAGTGATGATATCGGTTTCTGAAAATCCATACGATTCGAAACTTTATATTAACTGATCACTTCTTGAAGATCAAAGGTAAAAGAGCGGAGCAAAGCTTGTGATGATAAGAAGAAGTGATGCGATGATGATGATTACCCGAACGACGTTTTTGAGTTTAAATACTTTTTTAAGTCTGCGCATAGTAGTGATAATTGTAGCACATTTTTCCCCTGTTATTACAGTTGAAACAGGCGAAATATGCTACAATTAATCCTATGGCATATGTCCCTCGGCGAAGGCGGAGCAGTCGTCCTTCTTTTAGTCCATTTTCCGGTCTCAACAGGCAAAAACTTCTGATGTATGCGGTTTTCGGTATCATCGGGATGATCGTTTTTGGTTATATTGGCGCATTTGCCCTATTTGCCTGGTACAGTCGTGATCTACCAGAGCCCGGTAAGTTGTCTGAGAGTCGCGGTAACTCCACGATTTTTTACGACAGAAATGGTGAGATTATCTACGAAATGTATAAGGACGCAAATAGAGTACCGGTCAAAAGTGATGATATTTCAAAGCATCTCAAACAGGCAACAGTCTCTATTGAAGACAAACGTTTTTATGAGCATAACGGCATCTCAGAGTACGGAATTATGCGTGCGGCGTTCAATAGCTTGATCGGTAATCCGCAGGGAGGATCAACCATTACTCAGCAACTTATAAAAAACGTCCTTCTGACATCAGAACGCAGATTGTCACGAAAAATAAAAGAAGCGATACTGGCATATGAAGTTGAGAAAAAATATACGAAAGACGAAATACTTGAGATGTATCTCAATGAAGCACCGTATGGAGGGACATTTGTCGGAGTAGGATCTGCCTCAATGGGGTATTTCGGCAAGTCCCCGAAGGATCTAAATCTTATCGAATCTGCTATTTTGGCCGGTCTTCCTCAGAATCCGCCCGCATACTCACCGTTTATCGGGAAGAAAGACGCCTGGAAAGGCCGTACAAAAGATGTGTTGAGGCGTATGCAGGAAGACGGTTATATCACGGAAGATGAAAAAGAAAAAGCTTTATCACAACTTGAAAAGGTGAAGTTCTCTTCTCCGAAACTATCCATTAATGCTCCTCATTTTGTATTTTATATAAAGAAACTGATTGAAGAAGAGTACGGTCAGGCGCTGCTTACGAAAGGTGTAAAAGTCAAGACAACACTTGATCTGGAACTTCAGAAAAATGCTGAGAAAATCGTCAAAGAGGAAATTGAAGGTTTGGAAGATTATGACGTCGGAAACGGTGCCCTTGTCGCTCTTGACCCTGAGACGGGCGAAATCATCACATATGTCGGGTCGTATGATTACAACAATGATGAATACGGAAAATACGATGTAGTCTCTCAGGGAAACCGACAGCCGGGATCAACTTTGAAGCCTATCGAGTATGCGGTCGCACTTGAAAAAGGATATACTGCCTCTTCCGTCATCATGGATGTCCAGACGGAGTTTCCCGACTCGAGTCAGGAAGAATCCTATATGCCGGTCAACTATGACGGTAAGTATCGGGGTCCCGTGCAGATTCGATTTGCGTTAGGGAACTCACTCAATGTGCCCGCTGTCAAAATGCTTGCCATGCTCGGTCTTCGGGACTTTCTTCAGCAATGTTATGATATGGGAATTGATTCACTTGAGCCTACAACTGAAAATATGAACAACCTTGGGTTGTCTGCTTCGCTCGGCGGCGGCGAGACCACTCTGCTTGATCTGACCCAGGCTTTTTCTGTTTTTGCCAACGGGGGCAATCGGGTCGAACCGGTCGGAATACTTGAGATCACCGAGTTCAACGGGAAATCCATATACAAAAAGAAAGACGAAAAGACAAAAGAAGTCCTTTCGCCGGCGATCAGTTTCATCATTTCACATATTCTGTCTGACAATAATGCCCGCATTGATACGTTCGGTCCGCGCTCATACCTCAATATTCCAGGCAAAACAGTGGCGGTCAAATCCGGTACAACGGATGATAAGCGTGACAACTGGGCAGTCGGATTTACTAAAAATATTGCACTGGGAGTATGGGTCGGGAATAATGACAACTCAAAAATGAACCCGAATATTGCATCCGGTGCAACCGGTGCTTCTCCGATCTGGCATGACGTCATGGTGGAGCTACTGAAGAAATATGATGACGGTATCATTGAAAAGCCTGATGATGTGGAAGCCGTGCAGATCGACAGTTTCTTCGGAGGCCTTCCGAGAGACGGCGGATCGACAAGATCAGAGTACTACATTAAAGGGACCGAACCGACAGAAGTTTCTCCGTATTATAAGAAGCTTAAACTTTCAAAATCCAACGGAAAGATCGCAAACGAAGTGGAAGTCCGAGCCGGCAACTACGATGAAAAAGAATTTTATGTAGTAACTGAGAACGATCCGATTTCAGGTGACGGTAAAAACAGATGGCAGGAGGCAATAGATGCCTGGGCACGCGAACAGAGTGATGAAAAGTGGCATTATCCCACTGAAACATCAGATTCATCATCTGAAGATGTTGTGGTGAGTATTAAAAATCCCGGCAACGAGTCAAAGGTTGAAACAAGTGACAAAAAGGTAGAAGTTCGGGCCCGGATCACGTCTCTTTCTTCAATCAAAGAAGTAAAAATCTGGATAAACGGAGATGAAAAAAAAGTGATCGGCGGTGACCGCGATGAGATTTCAGAAGTATTCGAACTTGAGAACGGCAAGTATGAGATTAAAGTCAGAGCAGAGAATGAAAAAGGAAAAACAGGAGAGTCAACGATAAAAATCGGCGTCAACGAAGACTGGAAATAATCAGAGTTTCTTCAGATATTTCTCGTCGTCCCAGAGCGATTTTACTATAACAATAATTACTCCGATCATCTGTCCGAAAACGGATACTGCAAAAATATTGAGCTGATAGTTATCAAGAAGTGTAAAGTCCTGACTACCGGAAAATATCCTCACTATCCCCTGAGTAACAACAATAAGAGCCAGCAGACCGAATGAGAGATATGTAAGCCAAAGGACGTGCTTCAGCATTTCCTTTCGGTTATCTTTTCTTTCATCCATCAGATTACCGAGAATATTGTTCTTATCATTTTTTTGCTCAGAAGACAGGTCATCAAGTACTACTGTTTCATTGATATAGGATTTCATCTTATCCGGATTGATATCTGTTTGGGTTATTGGTTTTTTCTGAGCCATTTGATTCGATTTTCAATTACTGGTATCGACACGCCAAAATACGTTGCAGCAACTTCCACATTTCCTTTCGATAATGCAAGAATCGATCGCAATTTCTCTTCAGGAACAAGAAGGCTTGCCGCAAAATAATTCGCTTCAGTTTCCTCTTTTGTTTCCGTATCATCCTGTGAATAGTCAATCATATCCACACGATACTTTCGATCCGCACTGCGGTGCAGGACATAGTGTCCGAGTTCATGGGCAAGAGTAAATTTTTTCCGTACAGCAGGGCGCTCTTTGTTAAGATAGATTTTAGGTTTGTCGCCGATTTTCTTGGGATATTCGAGGAATCCGTCGATGTTATCATGTTTGATAAACTTTGATTCGTACACCTCAATGCCTAATGCCTTCGCAAGATCCACAAGATCATCTTCCGGAAATGACAGGCCGGTTTGCATACGAAGATTTTCTATAACGGTGTCAATTCGTTCCTGGTCGGTACGGGTAAGTAAGGACATACTGCTATTATACCTGAGAGTTTTCCGTAAGCCACTTCGTCATCATGCTCCCCAACTCTTCTTCCTTTCCGTCAAAGCCGTGTCCGGTTTCAGAAATTACATGAAAAGTTGCATGAGCCTTCGGATTCGTATGCTTCTTAAGAGCGTTCATACAACCTTTTACATTGTTGAAGCAAAATTCATCCTGTTCACCGTAAACAATAAGCATTGGTTTTTCGATTTTTGTGTACATCTGAAACAGCGGCTTTGTTGTTAATTTCTTATTGTTCAGATACTCATAGAACGGAAATGTATTGTACTCTCCGTCAGGGTTTAGGACATCATAAAGCGCTCGGTACGTGTACGGTTCCGGATAGAGATACTTCGGTACGGTTTTCAATCCGTTTCCGCGATCAATTTCCTGCTTAGCTCTTTTTAATGCAGCATAGAAGTGTTTTTCGCCGAGCATCTCATAATTTAAGCCTGTGTCATCTCCGCCTGCCAAAAGAACATATTTAGTCACGGGATTCTGATTATTTAGGGTATTGTAAACGACAATCTTATTTGCACCGGTCGAATGACCGATCAGATAAAACGTTTCATACCCCTTTTCTTTCAAAAAATTGACTGCACCGTCTATGTCATACATGCATTCAGAAATCTTTTCATAATAGGTTCCCCCGATGACACGTTCTGATTCTTCCCCCTCAGTTTCCTGATGCAGTGATTTGATGAGATGTGCTCCCCGATTATTGAACGGAAAGAAACTGATTCCGTTTTCTGTAAATTGCTTACCCCATGTATTCATCATCGGTTTATAAAAAACGGAAGAGCTGCCGCAGCCGTGCAAAAAAATTGCTGCGCGGTTTGTCGGATAGGTCGGTTCATAAAGAAGGCCCGGTAACCTCAGATTGTCTGTTGTTAGAAAATGAGAAAGTGCTGTGTTCATATGATGTCAAGCAATTCTCTGAAATGTCTAATGGTGTACTGGGGTTTATGACGGGAAAACATATGGTGAGGATAATAATATTCATTTATCACGGGATAATACCATACACCTGTCACTTTAGCGGCATGGCCGGCAATGATATCGACTTCATTGTCCCCTATCATGATCGTTTCTTCCGGTCTTGCGCTCAGACGTTCCATAGCAAGAAGAAGAGGATCCGGATCGGGCTTGTTTTTTGTTGTATCCTCCCAGGCTAGTGTTGTATCAAAGAGTGTCTCGCATGTCAGAAGTTTAAGCATAACGTCAAGCGTCGGTCTAAGTGTCGATGTCACGATTGCTGTCTTTACCCCCTGTCCTCTGAGCTCTTTCACCACATCCAGAAAACCGTCATGGAGTCGAATTTCTTTTTGCAGCATATCAAAGTTGGCATACAGATCATATTTAAATGCTTCGATATTCGGGATACCGAGTTCGGGTTTCGCATCCCACCTATGAAATGCTTTATCGATAATATCCCGATCGGACATTGAAATTCCCAGCGCGTCAAACGTTTTCCGAAAGCTTTTGAGCCAAATCGGGAGTGAGTTTGCAACACACCCGTCAAAGTCAAAAAGAATGGTACGGTACTTCATGAAGACATTGTACCAGGGAATATGAGGGATTGTTGATTTGAAATCAGATTACCTTTTAGAGTTGATTTCATTAAATAACCAATCAATAAACTTTAGTACTTTGGGATGATATTCATGAAGGCAGAATTCTGTAGTGTCAATACTTAGTGACAAATGATTATTGCTCCAAAATGTCACAGTGCCCTCGAGGTTCAATAGAACTTCTAAATGTAATTCAATGTCCTCTCCCCTTTCGTCATCAAAGGATCTATGAGCTGCCCATTTATTCGCAAGGAGGTTTAACTTTCCATTTTTCTTTAGAATATCGTTCCATATTTCGAGGTTTTCTTCTTCTAGTGGGGGTTGGATTAAATGATTTGCCTCTAAGTATTTAATAAAGTGTCTCAATCTTCTAAGATGAATTAGATAAGCCTGGGCTTCAAATTTTATGTTCGTATTTGCTTGCATACGTTGTAATACTGAGATTCTTTGGTCTTGCGGATACGGTTTCCCAAGTAGTTCAAGCCTTGAAAAATTATCGAAGTGATATTGAAGAGCAGATTTTAGTACTCGTTCTAATGAAGAAGAACGCTGTGCATCTAATAACTTATTTTTAGAGCTTTGAGAGGCTGTAGTCATTCCCGTAAATATGTCATGCTGAACTCGTTTCAGCATCTGTTATGAAAAAGTATTTCGAGAAAGATCCCGAAACAAGTTCGGGATGACAAAGATTACCGCTCAAATACTTTTTTGTATGTTTTCTAATTCTTTTTTTGCATCTTCTTCCGTGATATTTTTTGCAGGATCGGCAAAGTAAAAACGGATAGTCAGGTTGTCTTTATATTGATCTATGATCTCAATATTTTGAAGGAGTTTTGATGTCGCATATGCTTTTGCTTCTACTTCACCGTACACTTTATTTTTCATATCGACAGTAGCATCAAGTTTGATCACTGCTGTTGTGATCGGGTTCTTAAACGGCTTCGTAATAGAATAGTTCGTTTGAATAAACTCAAAGTCAATTTCAGCAAGATATACATCTTCGGATAGGCCCATGTTTGCTGCATATTCTTTTTTCAACATACCCAGAAGTCCGAACTGTTTCTTTTCTGACATGATAGCTGTGGATGTGTTTTGCGAAAGGAGATCAGATTCAGTCGTTTCGTAATAAAAATTTCGAATATTGAGTTCACCGAACAATCCTTCAAGTATCCCTTTCAGATCAAAAAAGTCCGTCGTTACGGCAATTGTCAAAACATACTGCTCTTCAGGAAGATCATGTTCACGAGGTATATAAATTTTAGCAATTTCAAATATCTTTAATATGTCCTTCTTACCCAGATTATCTTTTATATTTTTGATAAGTGATGGAGAGAGGGATTGTCTCATATATTCAATCTCCTTTGAGATGCTGTTTGCAACCTTAAGGTGCTTTGCAGGATACATTCCGAGATTTTTCAGAAGTTCTTCGGACACCATTGAGTAATTTATGAACTCATGGAGGCCGATATGCTTGAGATAATGCTTTGATTTTGAGATTGTTTTAAAAAGCATCTCCATCTCGTGAGGCTGCTTGATGTACAAAAGCGGTGAAATATTGTTCGGAAGATTATAGTATCCGTATACACGTGCGACTTCTTCGATAATATCTTCTTTGATATCAACATCGTCAGTGCGATATGTCGGGACTGTTACCTCAAAATAGACCCCGTCAGGATATGCCAATTCTTCATTTTCATGTCGCTTAACCGTGAAACCGAGATCCTCAAGTATAGCGGTGACTTTCTTTTCTTCGATCGTCACACCGATTACTCGGTGGATATCCTTAAGATAAACCTTCACTTTCTTTTCTTCGCGTTTGTGGGGATAGATATCAATGAGTTCTGATGCCGCATGTCCGCCGGTGGCGCTCAGAAGAAGGTCAACACCATACACAAATGTCGGTTCAACCCTCTCAGGATCAAGGCCTTTTTCAAAGTAAGTTGCTGCCATCGTTCTCTGTCCTGTAGTCATTGAGGTTTTTCTGATATGTCGTTTATTGTATGTTTGTACGAAAAAGAGTACGTTTTTCGTATCTTTCGTGATCGAAGAGTTCTCTCCTCCCATAATACCGCAGAGATCAATGATTCTTCCTGAACCGTCTTCAATAATGATGTCATCGCCCGGAAGAGTAAATTCTTTTCCGTCAAGTGTGGTCATTCTCTCAGCTTTCTTACTTCGTCTCAAAACCATTTTTTGACCCTTGATCTGATCATAATCAAACATGTGGGTGGGCTGACCGAGAGAAAGCATCAAATAGTTTGAAATATCAATAACATTATTCAGAGAGCGGATATCTGAAAGTTCAAGCCGATGTTTGATGGTTTCTGAAGAAGGTTTGATACCAACATCTGAAATAACCATTGCGGTAAATCGCGAACACAGCTCAGGGTCAGCGATTGTGACATCCAGTTTATGTGTCGGCACCGGCTCGGCACGCAGATTATCAAATGTATATTTCTCAAGAGGATTGAATTTCAGCTTCGCTTTTTTCCCGAACTGAGGCAAGATTGCCTGCGCTTCCTGTGCAACACCGAAGACACTGGCCATATCAATACGATTTGAGGTGATTTCAATATCAAATACATAATCATCTCCGACTTTCTCTACAGTCTCGATAGAAGGTCCGCTGAGAGAAAGATACTTCTGCATTTCATAGGGATCGGCATCCGTATCCAGATACTCCAAAAGCCAGTCATATGTGATTTTTATGTTCAATTTTTTTTCTCAGAAATAGGTAATAGATAAGAGGTAAGAAGTCAAATACTTGTAACTTCTTCCCTTTTACTTATTATCTACCAAATTAGAACTGTTCAAGTACTCTGATGTCGCCGTCATAGAGCAGTCTCATGTTGCTTAATCCGATGCCGGGGCGCATCATCATCACACGCTCGACACCGAAACCGAATGCCCAGCCTGTATATTCATCGGGGTTAATCCCGCCTGCTTTCAATACATTCGGATGGACCATACCGGTTCCACCAAGCTCAAGCCAGCCCTGTTTGCATAGGCGACATTTTTCACCGTTCACTTTTCCCGTTCCCTGACAGATATCACAGGTGATATCTACTTCAAATGACGGTTCGGTAAACTGAAAGTGAAACGGACGAAGACGGGTTTCACGATTCTCACCGAAAAACTGTTTTGCAAAATAATCAATTGTTCCTTTGAGATGGGTGATATTTATTCTTTTATCGACACACAGACCTTCAAACTGATGGAACATCGGGACGTGTGATGCATCCCAGTTCGGTCGGTATGTTTTTGCGATATTGATCATTCGGATCGGCGGTTTGCCGAGTCTTCTCATTTCTCTATTCTGTCCGGATGATGTGTGCGGTGTCAGTACCATTTTCCCGTGTTCTTTGTGCGGTTCATGTTCCATGAAAAATGTCTCAAAGTCATCTCTGGCTGGATGATCTGAAGGCATATTGAGAGCTTCAAATGAGAAAAACTCCCATTCGACCTCAGGATACGACATACGGATAAAACCGATTTTTTCAAATATGCGGCTGATTTCTTCGATGGCATAAGTCACCAGATGAAGACTTCCCCGGGGATAATTTTTTGCGGGAAGTGTTGTATCGATTGTTTTTTTACTGCCTTCTGCTTTAAGTAGCTCGGTGCGCTTTACAGAGATTTCTTCCTGTATCTGTTTTTTGACGGTATTGATTTCCTGCCCGAAGGTTTTTCTTTCTGAAGGATCAATTTCTTTGATATTTTTGAGTTGCTGATTAATGATCCCGCTTCGTCCCAAATACTCAGTCTCCAGTGCTTCAAGTGCAGTCAGTTCGTTTATCTTCGTAAGTTGTTCCTTGAATTGGTGTAGAAGTTCTTTAGGAGATTTCATGTAATAATAGTACCAGACTTCTAGAAGTTCTT
>CAYMVU010000029.1:0-13969 GCA_964394215.1 uncultured Gammaproteobacteria bacterium | reverse complement strand
TCAATAATATCACGTGCTGAAGTCAGAGCGTCTTCCAGATCAGCTACTGAGACATTTGAAGTATCGGCTTCAAACACAAGATGGCTTCCACCCTTCAGATCAAGCCCGAGTTGTGTTTTGAATTCTTTTCTGACAATACGGTCTCCCATCTGTATATTGAAGGCAAGAGTCGGAATCCTGGTATTCACTTCACGACCGAAAGCAGTGAATCGAATCGGGATCGGACGGGGAAGGTCTATCCACAAGATAAGCAAGGCAACAAGTGCGATAAAAAGATACTGTATATATTTCATAATCTCTTATTATTTCAATAGTTCCTCTTCCTGGCCGACAAGCATGATCTTCGGCTGTTTTAGGAATTTCCATATGAAAGGATCGTTATTCCGTTTTCTGAATTGAAGCTCATCTTCCTGCATGACGGTATAGTTGATATCCCATCCGAGATCTTTCTTGGCAGCCTGCATGATACTTTCAACTTCGGGAATGACGACGATGCCGACAAAAAGCACATAAATTTCATCTTCTTTTACTGCTATCTT
Source organism: uncultured Gammaproteobacteria bacterium (assembly GCA_964394215.1). Taxonomy (GTDB): domain Bacteria; phylum Patescibacteriota; class Microgenomatia; order UBA1406; family GWC2-37-13; genus UBA1450. The sequence continues at coordinate 13,430 of CAYMVU010000029.1, read as the reverse complement.
TTTTGAAAATTTTGTTGAGACAGCAATAAACTTGATCTTGCCGAGTCTGCTAATGTTTTTATAGATCAGATCAGCCAAAGTCGTCTGCTTAGTAAAAATTCTCAAAAACTCATCAAACAGGTGAAAGTTTTTATTGAGGGCATAGAACACTTTATTTGTGCGTCTCTCCCGTGTCAGAACCTTTGATTCATGAAGGATGTCAAGTTCCCGCTTTACTGCATTTACTTCTTCATCCGTCAATCTCACAATCTCACGAAGATAATAACTTTGGTCAATATTATGATAATAGAGTTCCAATATTTTTCTTCGTACTTTTGACGGAATGAGATTTTCTAACATAATAGCTTCAATTAACTAGTCCAATTATAACGCTTAATAGGTAACTTTGTTGCCTGTCGGGAGAATTGAAATCCAGATCTGTCCGCGAACCAGGTCAATTTCCTTTCCTTTTGAATCATAAAAGCGCATCATATCAGCTGCTTTCGGTTTTTTCCATGAACCTTCAATTGCTTCGCCGTTCTGGAAAATGATGGCATCATCTGATCCGATCACATCATAAAGCATATGTTCTCCGTGTTCATACCCGTCATTTGCAACGCTTTCATCGGCAAAAGCAACAATAATATTTTTTGAGACAAGTTGCTCCTCAGTGTTTTTATCCAGATGTGCTTCTCCACCGTTTATACGCTTATAGCTATTTGTGGCCACATCATAGTTCCATTGGACGGTATATGCTGAACCGAGACTGTTGTTCCAGAATCCGTAACTGATCTTTGCTACATCTCCTCGTGATCCTTCTTTTGCATCATCCTGAAAACTCCATGGCTCCCATTCTTCATCCCAAGAGACACCGTCTTCATCGACATTGGTAAGATCACGGTTTTTCGCAGCATAATCCCATAGCTTTAATGTATTAGTGTATACAGTATGTTCTGTAGCACGCCCGGGAAGTCTGTCATAATCTCTCCAGTAATTGGGGAAAGGGACAGCAAATTGATCCAAGTCGTTGTACCCGAACCAACCAAGCTTCTTAATCTCACCCAATGCATCAGCCGGACCGGGTGTATTGGCTCCGCCGACATGGCCGTACAAAGGATTATTCCCGTATCCCTGCAAAAGTCTGATAAAGTAAATGCGTGCAGATCGAACTGATCCTACAATTTTTGACTCGTCACAGTAGTACATAGCCAAAAATCGGGTTATCCCCCCTTCAGCGACAGCTTCATGAACAATGTCGGCACTTGAAATACCTGATTGCGGTCTTGCTTCAGTATTATTCTGAACCATAATACCCAAAGGTCTTCTTTTTTCCCACTTAGCACGCTGACTTTTTGAATACATTTTCCCGTTGAGGGGACATTCTTCAGTCTTCGGAGCAGTATCAACCACGTTTCCGTCTGCATCAACTACCGGTGCTTCATACTCTGAAGTATCTACCGTACTTGCACTGAAATATGCGTAAGATCCGAAACTTGTGGCAAGATAAATTACCGCACCAATAATCAAAATAATCTTTTTGTTCATGAAAGAATTTCTCAAATAATAATGACTACAGTTTCATCTGTATGAACATTGTAATATATTTTTTTATGTGTTTCTTCAAAAAAGAAACCGCTCTGCTCGAAATAAAAAAATAAGGCTTTATAAAGCCTTATTCTGAGTGCATTTCTACTATTTCCTTTTCTTATAAGACGATGGTCATTGTAACCTCTTGCATATGGACTGTCAATATGATTAAATGTCATCATGCCTAAGAAAACTAAAAAACAAAAAATTGAGGCACGACGGCATCGTCTACAGAAAAAACAGGAAGTGATACACTCACCCACAGTTCAAGAAGAGTCTGCAAAAACCCCTCCAATACCTACCCCCCAGAAACCTCAGGAAAAAAAGCCGATCTTTCTTGAGCACGCTCAACAATCAATGCACTTTCGAAACGATCTTTTAAAGTCACTTATGATTACGATGATTCTGATTTGTATTCAGGTAGCAATTTACGTTGCACAACTTTCAGGGAGTATTGATATTACCAATTTACTAATATTTTAATCTAGGAAAGGAGGTGAACAGTATGGACATTGAGTTTTATGACGTCAAGAATCGACGAAAAGTTTCAGTTCCTTCTTCACAGGTAGAAAAAGTAACCTATGAACGAGAAACCAAGAGCGGTGACAAACAAATCCGCTATGCAGTAAAAGCCGAAAAAGATGGCGTTAAACTGACCAAATTCGTCAGCAAAGAAACATGGGATAGTATCGCATAACTATCTCATTCAACGAGCTCAAAAGTATGAACAATTTCATACTCTGGGTTCGTTGGCTTTGTTATACTTCGATAGAGATGAATTTCATGTATCGGGAACTCTACTGTTGTTTCCATTTTCTGTAATTTTTTCCGTAAGTGGAAGTACTGTTGTTTTGACGGCCGCTTGTATCTTGCAAGTGTGATATGCGGCATATACTTCTTTTTTATATTGTTTTCTTTCTCCATACTAAACAGCTCAACCGTTCTCTCACGGATTTTCTCAAGATCTTTGTTTCGACTGAATGCTAACCTCAAAATAATTCCTTGATGTACAAATATTCCGGTCTCAAGAGCAAATAGTCGGGTGGGTTGAATATCAAATACGGACTGTTCAATAGCTTCAATAATGTAAGGCATCTTTTCCTCGCTTCTTTCACCCAGGAATGAGATCGTCACATGATAATTTTTCTCAGGAACCCAATTAAACTCAGGATACTCTCGTTTCAACTCATCATATATCTCATGAAGTTCAGATATTGTCTCTTCGGGAATTGCTGCTGCAAGAAATAAGCGCATAGTAAATAAGTAATAAATAAATGATAACGGTTATAGCGAATTAAGGATTTTTGAAGTTGAGAATCCTTTAAGAAGCGGGCTGACTTCAATAACATCCGCACCAACTGTACGTGTTTGTTCACGTTTACGGTCAATATTGGGATCTCCTTTTGTCACAGCAACCAGAGTTGGATGAATCGCCACGACCATCCGGTGATATTCGATGTCCTGAGTAAACAACGGAAGTAGTATAACATAATCAACTACATCCAGACTTGAAAGGATTTCAGCACGTTGTAATTGAGAATGAATCGGGGTTCGATGCTTTCTCTTTTCGATAGCTTCATCTGATTCAAGCGCAACGATGAGAATATCTCCAGCAGCTTTTGCATCACGTAAAAAAGAAAAATGCCCATAGTGCATCAGATCAAAACAGCCTCCGCACAGAACCGTCGTTTTTCCTTCCAGTCTGTCCCGCAAACTTGGAATACTCTCGTACTTCCATATATTCTGTTTCATATTACAATTATAACAAGCCAACTCCTTATTCCGTTGTCTTAATCTATCATATGTTGCTGAAAACCGAAATACAGGATACTTCACAAAAAGCCTTAATTGTCGCTCCTCATGAAACGATATTTCTTAAAAAACTAAAAAAGAAACTGAAGGCAATGAATCTGGACATCTTTTCTACTTCGACCCCTGTTCCGGATTACTCAAAGTATGATGTATGTATCTTCATACAATGTACAGATGTGCTTTTACCGTCAATCAAGAACATGACTGACACAAAGTTCATTTTTATCCTTTTTAATGAGTATGATCTTGCTCAAACGTATGCATCGTTCGCATATGAATACAAGCTCCAGCATATAAAAATACTGAACCTTGAGACAAATCCCTCACAATATGACAAGGATATCGATACTATATTCTGGTTTTCATTTTCCCGAACTGAGGATATTTTTCTCCATATTTTTCATCAACTGCCGTTTGAAAAGGCAAAAAAAACCAAACAACAGCGCAAGCCATTTTCATGGAAAGATCTCATGACTCCAAAAAAACTGGTAATTTTCGGCGTACTGTTTTTGCTTTTGTCACAATTTCTATTTGTTTTCCCCCTTCTCGGAAGCTCGCTGTCGAACTATTTTGCTTATAAGGAATTCTCGCGCGGAAGAGAAGAATCAGCTCAAAAACATATCGGCCGCAGCAGTTCACTACTTGCAACCACCGAAGGATTATTCCAATTTTCAAAACCCGTTTTGTACTTTTTTTCAATCGGATTGCCGTTTGAAAATCTCATACAACTGAACTCTTCGGCGTCACTTATTATGAGCAAAGCTTACGCTCTCCAAAAAGACTCACAACTTCTTGCAAACGGAATTTTTGAAAAGAATAAAACAGACCACACAGTTTCGGAACTTATTGAAGCTAAAGAACGATTGAATACGAATGTTTCTGAGGTGCGGGAACAGATTAAGCTTTTGGAACAGAAACTGCCGACGTGGAATGCACAGCTGGAGGAAACGAAAGAGAAGCTTCAGAAGATCGATCAGTCTCTTGCAATGTATGAGGCAATCGGTCCGCACCTGGACTCTCTTCTTGGCAGGGATACCAGCAAAAAATATCTCCTGTTATTTGCGAATAATATGGAGCTGAGACCCGGCGGCGGATTTATCGGTTCGTATGCTATAGTCCGGGTTTCAAACTACACAGTCGATGAAATTCAGGTGTACGATGTGTATGACGCTGACGGACAACTTACTTCACACATTGCTCCTCCTGAGCCAATCTCAAAATTCATGGAGCAGCCGTTCTGGTATCTTCGTGACTCTGCCTTTACAGGTGACTTTGTGACAAATTTCAAACAAGCTGAGGAGTTCCTGGAGATTGAGGTCGGTGAAACAGATTTTGACGGCGGATTACTTCTCACCACAACCTCAGTTAAAAATATTCTCGCAACAGTGGATAATCTATACATCCCGGACTATAAAGACACTATTACTGCAGAAAACTTCTATCTGAAAGCCCAACTTTATGCGGAAGAGGAATTTTTCCCGGGATCTATCCAGAAAAAAAGCTTTTTATCAAACGTTATGGATCAAATGCTTCTCCATCTTGCCGATGCCGATATGGAAGCTCTTTTTTCCAATCTACAGGAATCATTAAATCAAAAGCAGCTCGTTCTTTACAGTAAGGATCCTGGTCTGCAGCAGGTGTTTGAGGATCGATACTGGTCAGGCCGTTCGTTATCACCAAATTGCACGGTTTCCGATCATTGTCTACCGGACTATCTGTATCAAATGGATGCCAATCTCGGCGTGAATAAGGCAAATTTCTATGTCCAAAGGCCGACTGAACTCAAGGTTTCTATAGATTCAACAGGAAAAATTACTAATACTCTTTCCGTGATGTATACGAATGATTCCAATCAGGGTGTTTTCCCCGGCGGTACCTATAAAAATTACTTCCAGGTACTTATACCTCCAAACTCATACATACAAAGCGTGACATTGGACGGATCACCTGTTGAAGAGTATGATGAGACCAACTTCACATACAAGACGGTTGGCTTTTTCATGACAGTGCCTCCGCAGGAAAAACGTCGTGTAGAGATCATTTATCGTCTTCCTACAACCATTATCCAAGGGGAAGGAGTATATCAGCTCATTTTACAGAAACAAATCGGATCGCCGAATTATGACTTACAGTTTTCTTTTGATCTACCGTCAAATATTTCAGTGACAAGACATAATCTTTCTCCTCTTGCAGAGAGTAATAAAATCCTCTATAATACCTCAGTTTCATCAGATAAGATTTTCCTGATAGAATTTACTAAAAACCAATAATGACTCAACCACAACCAGCTGAGAAAGTCGTCTTGGAAGCACAAGCACGAGAAACGTTCGGCAAACAAACACGTAAACTTCGAAAAGAAGGAATGATTCCTGCAAACGTATACGGGAAAAATTTTACACCTGTCGCAATGACAATCGATTCTAAGGTTTTTAACAACCTGTTTAAAACCGCTGGTGAAACAACCGTAATTTATGTAAAAGTGGCCGATAAAGACTATCCTACACTTGTTTCGGATATTCAATACCATCCCGTGACAGAAGAAATCCTCCATGTTGATTTTAAAAAAGTAAATCTGAAACAAAAAGTTGAAGCTCGTGTGCCTCTCCAGTTTGTCGGAGAATCAGAAGCTGTTGAACATAAGAACGGTGTTCTGCTTACGCAGGTCGAAGAAATAGTTGTAAGTGCACTTCCGACACATATCCCGCACGCGATTGAAGTTGATATTTCTGCGTTGAAAGAAATCGGAGATGCTATTCGTATTTCTGATCTTGCAAAATCCGCAGATTACGAAATTGAGGAAGAAGCAGAAATGCTTATCGTCTCAGTAACCGAACATATCGAAGAAGAAATCGAACCCGAAACAACTGCAGAAGCTCCGGAGATCCTGACTGAAAAGGAAGGTGAAGAAGGCGAAGGAACTGAACCCGCGGGTAGTGAAGGTCAAGAAGAGAAATAACGAAATACTCTTCTGCCATCTGATACCTCTTTTTTGGTATAATCGCTTCATATGAAACAACTCTCAGTAATAGATACTCTTGACCATATTGATGAGGAAGTAGAACTCTATGGTTGGGTAGATACAAAGCGCGATCATAAAAAAGTCATTTTTATTGACCTTCGTGACCGTACCGGAAAAATTCAAACGGTCGGAGACGAAAGCCTGCGTGAACTCACTCCCGAATCAGTAATTCTTGTAAAGGGCCTCATAAAAAAAAGACCGGAACGTCTGGTAAATCCGAATATCCTGACCGGTACGATCGAGATGGAAGTCAAAGGGTTTGAAGTTCTGAACAAAGCTGATACCCCTCCTATTCCGCTTGATACGGAAGGTTATGACATTGATGAGGAGCTCCGTCTGAAATACCGGTATCTGGATTTGCGAAGAAAACGAATGGCAGAAACGGTAAAACTAAGATCTGATTACATCCATGCTCTCCGGGAGGCATTGCATGAAAAATCATTTACCGAAGTAGAAACCCCTATACTCACAAAATCTACAAAAGAGGGTGCACGAGACTTTTTGGTACCAGCACGTCTCCAACCCGGCAAGTTCTATGCTCTCCCGCAATCACCTCAGCAGTATAAACAGCTTCTTATGGTTGCAGGCGTCGAACGCTATTTTCAGTTTGCGCGCTGTATAAGGGATGAGGATTTAAGAGCTGACCGAGGATTTGAACATACACAACTGGATCTTGAAATGAGTTTTGTCAATCGTGATGATGTCATGCAAACTGTGGAAGATATTGTCAAACATGCAGTGAAAGCAGTCGGAGGAAAGCTACAGAAAGACACTTTCCCTGTGTTTGATTATGCTGATGCCATCAAACAGTTTGGTGAAGATAAATTTGATCTGAGAACCGAACAGGAAAAAAAGGACGGAGTTCTTGCTTTTGCATGGGTTGTCAATTTTCCGTTCTTTAAGAAAGTTGATACCGAGGACAAAGCCGAAGTTGCAGACGGGAAAAGCGGCTGGACATTTACCCATAATCCGTTCAGTATGCCGCTCCCTGAACATCTTGAATGGCATATGAAGGGTGAACACATCGATAAGATCATGACGACACAATATGACCTTGTCTGTAACGGATTTGAAGCCGGAGGCGGCAGTATCCGTGCTCATAAGCCGGAGATTCTTGAGGCGACCTACAAGATCATGGGGTACTCAAAAGAAGAAACAAAGGCAAGTGTCGGACATATGCTTGAAGCATTCAGCTACGGCACACCACCACACGGCGGAATCGCTCTCGGAATTGACCGTCATGTCATGGTTTTGAAAAACGAAAGATCCCTCAAGGAAGCTATTGCTTTCCCGATGAGTTCAAGCGGAAAAACAGCTGTCATGGATGCTCCTTCCGTAGTAGATGAAAAACAGCTTGCAGAACTGGGTATTTCCGTAGACAATAAAGAATAACCACCACAAACAATTGGTGGTGTCATTATTATTTCTATAAAGATAGTACTGTGCCATTTCGTTTCTACTTTTTCTTCCTGTTTGTCACTTTTCTGGTACTGTTTTATCCGGGCGGATATCCGTATTTCCAGCTACTGGCCTTTAACAGAGATACCTTTGCCAAAACACAACCAACGGAAGATTATACAATCCACCCGATTCCGCAGGTAAATCAGGCGTTCCCACCGTATGTTACGGCAGCAGGCGTGTATATCGTTGAGTACGATTCTTTTACTCCAATTTACCGGAAAAATGAGCATGCAGAATTTTACCCTGCTTCTACAACAAAAATCATTACTGCTCTTATCGCAAATGATCTCTATAATCCGGATGACGTCATCACTGTAAATCAGCCGCATATTGAAGGGCAAGTCATGGGACTTGTTCCAGGGGAAAAAATCACAGTGGAAAATCTTCTGTACGGAGCACTCGTCCATTCGGGAAACGATGCCGCATACGCACTTGCTGACGGCAAAGGATTCCGCTTTTTCGTCGAAGAAATGAATACCAAAGCTAAAAGCCTCGGAATGAAAAACTCTCACTTCACCAACCCGGCCGGACTTGATAATATTCAGCAGAAAACAACCCCCTTCGATCTGAGTATCGCTGCGCGTGAACTGTTAAGCAATCCCTATCTCAGGAAGATGGTCGGCACAAAAGAAATTATTATCTCTGACGTGGACTACAATACATTTCATACGCTGACAAATGTCAATAAACTTCTCGGTGAGATTCAGGGATTGGGTGGATTGAAGACAGGATATACCGAAGCAGCAGGAGAGAACTTAGTAAGCTTTTACCGTCATAACGGTCATGATTACATAATTGTAGTCATGAAAAGTGAAGATCGCTTTCTTGATACCCGGGTACTTGTAGAATGGATCAGAAATAATGTTACGTATGTAGATCCTCCTCTTACGAGTTATTGAAGAGCTTCATCTGCTATAGCTGGCACATATGCAGCTACACGATTCTCTCCCAAAAACACATATACTGGCTGGACATATTCCTGATACGTATCCGGTTCATAGTAAGCCCTAAATACTTTTTGAATCTTGACTTCCCCGCCTGCTGTCCCTGCTGATACTACCATCCCTTTCCCTTTCTGCAGATCATCCCAGGCCTGTTGAGCACTGCGAAGCGGGTACAACCCGACCTGTTCAGAGGACATTTCAAAGTAGGATATACGTGCCCGAATAGGACGATTTTCATCGCCTCCGGTGAGAAATAACACGTAATTCGGGCTGTTATAGTAAGTAGAGGTTACAACCGGAAGTCCGTCAATATCCTCCGGATAGAAATCTACTTCCGCCATATTTGACCCTGCCGGATTATTGAGTGTCGCGACCTCACGTGAGCTCGGATCCAGACGCATATAAATCACATTCTTGTCCCCAAGTGATAGCGAGGTCGGATATCGACCGATTTTGGTAAGAAACGCAGTTGCATCAGAAACGACGGTTGAGTCAAGATTCGGGTCGATAACCGTATCCACATTATCGGCATCAGTCACCTTATAATCATATGTGAAGTTAAAGGTCCTGATGTCGATTGACATTTTTCGAACGCCGTCATCAAATATTGCCGTTTTATCCTGCAACTGATGCTGAATAATATCGGTATCAATCCCGGCTGCTTTTGCCATCGCATAGATTTTGGCCAAAAAGCCGAACGTTGCTGTTTGCTGCGGTATAAAATACACATTTGCGGCAGAAGTAGCTTCCTCGACATTCGGTGTCCCGTCTAAGGTATCCAGTACCCAAGTGTAGTTTGATGACGGTTTAGCATCTGTAATTACCGGCCGTTTAAGTGGACCAAAAATCTGATCTGTCGCGACGGGATTTGTATTGGCTACCGGTTTCGGCGCTGTTGACTGTATTTCAAGATATAAAAGAAGCAACCGGAATCCGAACACAAATATAAGAATTACAAGTCCGGCAATAATGCCAACCGGTGCAAATTTTCTGGTGTAATAGCTGACTTCAGTAAGTGTCATGTACTCATGATAGCAGAAAGAATGCTGTAGCTAAAGATCACTTTATCCGCTTTACGAAAAATTCCAATGGCACAAGCAGCACATTGTTGATAAGAGCATATATAATAACAGGTAACGCTGCAAGAGGAGAAAAGAGAGATACTGCTACAACAGTCGCTAGTGTAAAGTTTTTAAAACTACCGGTGATCCCAAAAGTGATTCTGTCCTTCCGTGTTCTCCCGATTCTGTATGATACTACAAAAAAACTTAAAGTCATAACTATACTGATTATGATAAGTACCGGTAATTGTGAGGAATGTTTATAAATAAGAGATACAAGAGGAGAAATAAGTCCCAGCAACAATGTAAAAAGAAGTACCTGAGAAGTGACCAGGGAATAATGAGTCAATCTATTATAGATAATCGATCGTCGGGCTATAAACGCACAAACATACGGAATGACAATGAGTTTTAATAATGTTATTGTCATTTGTTTTGATGATATCTCAATCTCCGTGCCCGCAATAAAAAAAACGATGAAAGGCACTGCAATCGGGGTAATGAAATGCGAAATTGCAGTGACCGGCAAAGCTTTCCCAGGTGTACCGCCAAAGAGTTCGGACAAAAATACAACCGATATCCCCGAAGGCATCGCTGATATAAGAAGTAACCCGAGAAAAAGTTCTGTTTGAAGAAACGGCTTCAGGAAAAAAACTAACACAGGGCCAACAATGTGTATCACAAGAAGAAGCAGAATAATCTCGCGAGTGTGCTTTAGCTGTTTTACAACATCCCTCATCCTGATCTTCAAAAGGCTGAAGAACATAAGAACCATCAATAAATATGATACAAACGGCGACAACAATAAACCCGGAACAGGATACAGGAAACTGAGGCCAATCGCAGATATGATAAGAATCCATGTGTGTTTATGCAAAAACCTCATACTCTGATCTTAGTTGAAATAAGATTAATACACAACTATGTAAAGAGCCAAAAGAAAAGCGTCCTTTGGATGACATTGCGGTCATCCGCCGGACGCTAATCCTGCATTCAACGTTTTGCTACCTCTCTTTCTCTACTTCCCATATCTCGAAGGATCTGGGTGCACGGAAATGGATTCCTTCCTCCTGATCGACCGACCAGACAAGCCCGGCAACGACTTCTTCGTCGCCGCACGGAAAAGTCAGGTCGTTCTTTTCGGTGATCTCAACCGTTTCCTCGCTTTGCGTAATGCCTTCGCGACTCACCTTCCATCGGGTAACAGTGGCGCTGTCTTCGATCGTATCAACCCGGAGCTCCCATCTCTGGTACTCTTCCCGGCATTGTACGGCCATGCCGTATGTGTGCTCCGCCAGGAAGTAGGTGCTCACATTGCGGTTGGGATTGAATACGAATTCGATGATCCACCAGACGCCGATTGCAACATAAATCAGTATGCGAATCAGGTCGGCAAGTGCTTTCAGACAGCTGGCCCAGTTGAGATCTTCCTCTTCATCTTTCTTCCAGGCCATCAGGCACCTCGCTTCATGCGGTTCTTGGCCAACTTGGTAACTAAGACCGCAATCCCCTCTACGATATACCCGAAGATAGACGTCGCCAGTGCGACATATCCGAAGTACAACGCGTACTGCGGATAGCCCAAGAACCACGACTTCGAATCGTCGACGAGCCGAAAGTATTGATGCCAGTCATATAAACGAAGATGGTCATTGTCTATCAGAAAGACCGCAACTGCGGGCCATGTGACAAAAAGAATCAAACCCACAATGACTGCATACACTGCATGCGTTGCCCAATGGATTTGCTCATCCGGCTGGCTGAAGCGATCGCAATACTTATCGATCAGGTCGAAGATATCTTCCCCGATCTTAAACGGGCCAAAGAGCAGGGCCGCACCGAAGATAATACTCAGTAACATCTGTGTAAGTTCACGGCGTGTTACAGCCGCAATACTTAAAACAAGAATTGCCATGAGGATCATATAGATGCTTACCGAAAAACTGCGTTTCATCTTCCTTCTCCTTCCAAGGTGGGAATGGTGTAGTATCGAGCTTCTGAGACTTCAAACTTGCGTACCCGTAGGTGCACTTTCCGCTCAGTGCGGTTTATGCTCCAAAAGTACGCGACAGCGACCTTCTCTCCCTCACAGCCTTCAAGATATAAAGAGCTGCGCTCCGCAACCTCAATCTCCCGAACGCGTGAAGGCGTCTCTTCCGGTGAATTTTGGACCCAGACAAGGAGCTTGACGCGGCTCTTATCGTTACTGTACCGCATTTCTCCCATCTGAAAGTTCCACCGAATCCGCTGATCCTCACACTTGACTCCGGCGACCGAATACACGGTGTCGCCGGTTGTATAGACGCTGTAATTATTATTGGGATTAATTACAAACTCCCAAAAGGCCATTATGCCAATCATAATGAGTAATGCAAGTGCATTGGCAACGGCCTTAATGACAGCTTCTAGGCTCATTTCACCGCAACTCTTGTCACGGTCATCTGACATTGTTGACTCCTTTCCGATCAGTAGGTGATTTATAGATAAACTGCCCGAAGGCAGATAGTAGTCAAAACGTTAAGGTGCAAGATACAGAGAATCAAGTCTCTGCACTGTTCACAGGGCGTCCAACACAGAATGCTTATTCCATATTTAGCCCTACAGAATGGGATATTATATAAAAATAAAGACAAGAAGTCAATTATTATAGGACAAATTACGAAGTAGTTTCCGATACAAATTTTATAAACTTCTTTATTTTTGATTCATCATCTAACTCATTACCGTGCTTCCAGTTTTCTGCATTTTCAACAAGCTCTTCCCACTCAGGATATTTTTCTTTTACCCATGCCGCTGCTACCTTTTTTGATGACACATCTTCATGAAACTGCCGATACAATATTCGGCATAATGTCAGTACAGCATATGCCTGAAGGTGACTGCTGTCATAGTCAGGATCATGAAAAGCCTGTGGATCATCGATTTTCGGTACCCAGTCTTCTCGGAGATCCCGTCCGGAAGCTTCACGTACTTGCTCAATACTGACAGGCTTCATAATTGCACGAAGATTATGACCGTAGATGGTTTTTCCGCATGTATAGAGAGCAAATTTATTGATGATCCATTCATGACCGTACGCAAACTGCCACATTTTCCCTGCGTTTACATAGGGTCTTTTTTCTTTCGGGGGTTCTTCACTCTGAAGCATCGATTCTGTGATATATGAACCTTCTATCCGCGTTCTCCAATCCGGGAACTGCTGACCAATTGTTTCATGCAATTTCTGAACTTTATTGAGATCATGTTCCTGTATGAGTGCTTTTGTTACTACTAAAAAATCAATATCGCTGCTTTCACGATCAAAATCACCGTACGTCAATGATCCTGTCAGATACAAGCCGATAAGATTTGAGCCGAAGATATCCTGAAGACCGCACGAAAGTTGTTCGAGTAATTGATTGATATCTTCATATAGAGTATATGACATGAAGAAAGTATAGCAGTATAGAGGAACAAACGTGTCCAGGGGGAGGGATTCGAACCCCCGTAGGGCAAAGCCCGACAGATTTACAGTCTGTTGCGATTGGCCACTCCGCCACCCCTGGTTAAGCGTTTATTATACCACCC
>CAYMVU010000028.1:0-14368 GCA_964394215.1 uncultured Gammaproteobacteria bacterium | reverse complement strand
CGAACCCGCGAGTCCATTGCTGGACGCAGACTTTCCAGGTCTGTGGAATAAACCGCTATCCGACTCCTCCTAAAGTAGTTGTATTGTATCAAATAACACTTTGTAATACAGCATATTGCATCAAAAGATACATCAAACCGTAAGAAAATTCTGTGTATACATCTGATCTATTTCGTCATATTGACTATGAAACGATCGTTTCATATACTGATACATACATAAGTTAAAAATTTATATATAGACCTATGGAACAAGATCTACTTACACCACTCAAAAACTTCTACCGTAAAAACAGGCGTTTGCCTTCCTACTCCGAAATGCTCAAAATCTTTAACGTCGCATCCAAGAGGACTATTTACGAATACGTTCAGCAACTTATCGATGAGGGCTTTATCAAAAGGGTAAATAAAAAACTTTCACCGACTAAACGGTTTTTTGCACTCCCGGTTCTTGGCATGATTCAGGCCGGCTTTCCGATTCTTGCCCAGCAAAGCAGAAGCTATCTCACGCTTGATGAGTACTTTATCGAAAAACCGGACAATTCTTTCCTTCTCAAAGTACACGGTGATTCTATGATCAACGCCGGCATTTTTGAAGGAGATCTCGTCGTCATCGAACAGAAGGGCGATTTCAAAACAGGAGATATCGTCCTTGCTGAAATTGATAATGAATGGACCCTCAAGATTCTTAAAAAAGAGAAGGGGAGAACATACCTTGAGGCAGCCAACCCGATATATCCTCCATTTTATCCGAAGCAGGAGCTGAAAATCCACGGAATCGTACGGGCTGTAATGAGAAAACTGAGCGGAAAGATGAACTGAGACATAAGGTAGATTGATAACACACTTATAGTTCTATATACTGAAATACATATGGAATTATTGAGCTTTCTCAGTATCATTCTTTCTCTTGTTGCTATTTTCAAAGTCAACAGCCTCGGTAAGAAAATTGACTCTCTAACCAATCGCGCAACTTCAGAATCAAAACCATCTCTACAAGTACCGTCTTCACAAGCAGTCACATCAATAACTTCTGAGACAGCTCCTGAGCAAAAACAGATACAATCAGCGTCCGAAAAAGGGCCGATTGAAAAATTTGCCGCATGGTATGCTCATGAATGGCCTCTTAAGACAGGAGCATTATTTATTCTTCTCGGATTTTTATGGCTTGTCACATACGCCTTCCTCAATAACTGGATCGGACCCGCAGGCAGAATAACCTTCGGTATAATTTCCGGAGTACTGGTACTTCTATTCGGCGAACGTCGAATGCAAAAAGTAAAAACCCAAGGGATCACACTTATCGGACTGGGGGCCGGAATTGTGATCATTACAACCTATGCTGCCCAGGAGGTGTATCAGATGTTCCCGCCACAACTTGCGCTCACATTTATGGTGCTTACAATGATGTATACAAGTTTTGTCAGTTTGAGATACCGAGTACTTTCACTTGCAGTATTCAGCCTTTGTATCGGCGGAATTGCACCGCTTCTTATAGGATCAGAAGAAAAAAGCATCATGGGTCTATACGGCTATTTGCTGGCCGTCGTAATTAGTAATATCTGGATCGCCCGATACAGTAAATGGAAAATTCTCTCATTTCTTTCCATTGTCTTAATTACACTTTATAGTGCAACATTTTTTATATCGTCCGCAGAAACTCTCAAAACGATACTCTCTCCAAAAGAGTTTCTCGAAATCAGCTTTTTTGCAGTTACTTTTTGCAGCCTCTTTTACTTTTCAACACTTGCCTCGATCATCACATCACGCAAAGCTTCGACTATTGATCTCCAGACAGCCGCATTGGTCGGATTTTTCAGCCTTGCATGGATTAATGCTCTGACAATGCCTGCCTACAAAAGCGTCGTGATACTTGTCGCAACATTTGCTTATGCAGGCGGAGCATATCTGGTGTATTTACGGACAAAGATTCCGTCGGCAGTTCAGGTATATACCGTCGTCTCCATGATTCTGCTTGCCGTAGCAACAGCGTTTGAGTTTGACGGATCGGCCCTAACCGTTGCATTCTCAATTGAAGCTCTCATTCTTCCGATCATCTCAAGCCGGCTCCTAGGGACTACCATGACCAAGTACATGCTTCTATATCACATCCTGCCGGTAGCACTCGGAATCAATGCACTTGCCGGAGTAAGCGGCATGCACTTTGCACGGGAGTTTACCATACTGCTTTTTGTAACGCTTTCAACCTTTTTATCAGGGTGCTATTTTTATTATGCTGACGGCAAGCAGGACCGAGATCTTCACAGTGCCTCAATTCTTCTTATTATTATTGGGGCGGTATACGGCCTGCTGCTTATCTGGAGAACCAGTAATGAAATTATTCCGGTCACGTACTTCGCCCGTGCCGTTTCACTTGTGATCTACACCCTAATCGGACTTTCGAGCTATGTTATTGCCGGACTGCAGGAAAGACCGGTACTTAAGAAATTCGGACTCGGTCTTCTCATTGCCGTGATAGGAAGACTTCTTGTTGTCGAGATTTGGAGCATGGAACTGACCGGACGTATTATTACATTTTTCCTCATCGGACTGTTATTTATCGGATCTGTCCTGATGGGTAAAACGAAAAAAGTATTATGAAGAAACTTTTGAAGATCACAACACTCGTTCTCGGACTGATATTAGTTCTTGCGTCAGGAAAGATTTATGCGCAGTCAGATTATAAATATAACGCACAGACGCCGAGCGTTGAGACTGTCATTTCGTATTTTCAGTACCTCCAGCGAATCGGCCCCTGGAATGAACCGTTACCGGTTCCTATCGAGATGCCTGTCTCAACTAACAGGCTCTCGGATTATATGGTGATTGATACCGGTACAAATACTCTGCAGCCGCGAACTATTGTGACGCGGACAAAGACCGTTCCGTTTTCAGTGACTACTTACAGCTCCACTGCAAGTGCCGCACTTCTTCATGACGGGAAAACAGCCACCTTTGAAAGCTATCAGATTGAACAAAGTCCCTCTGAAAACGGATCAAACAGTACCGTTACTTTGCATTTTTCGTATGAAAACCCCATACAAACTTCCAATCTTGTAACTATCCTTGATCAGAATGTTGTCATGCCACAACGCATCAGTGTTCAAACCAGAAACGGACAAAGCAGCAGTTGGGAGTACATTCTAAATAATGCCGTAATGAGTAATAACGTTCATTTTCCGAGAACTACAGCAAATGAATTCCTTGTGACTTTAACCTACAATCAGCCTCTCCGAATATCCGAAATGGAATTTGTACAGAACAATACGGCAACTTCATACTATCTACGATTCGTTGCACGACCAAACATCGTCTATGAAGTGTATAGCATGCCCGAAGGAAACGTTCCTTACATCCCATACCTGGATAATCTGAATCTTACATCTACATCACTGGACACAATTGCTGTAAATGCGACACGACAATCCAATCCCAAATATGTTCCTGCTGACTCGGACAAAGACGGAATTACAGACGCTAAAGACAACTGTATCAGCGTTGCAAATAAGGATCAGGCAGATTTGAATAAAAACAACCGTGGTGATGCATGCGAAGACTCTGATTTTGACGGTGTTATCAATGCGACTGACAACTGTCCGGATTTGCCGAATCCGAATCAACAGGATGAAGACAGTGACGGGAAAGGCGATCATTGCGATGGAGTAGAAAGCCGTTGGGTTGAACAGCTATCCTTCCTGCCATGGATCGGAATAGGAGTAGGATTTATCGTTGTACTGGTACTTTTTAAATTTTCACTTACCAAACAGCCCGAAACAGAAGAATCGAAAGAAGTTGCTTCACCTGCTCCGGAAAACGCTAATAAATAATGACTTTTGTTCCGACGGGCGCCCATGCATAGAGCCAGTCGGCTTCTGCAAGCGGGACATTCACACAGCCGTTACTCATCGGTGTGCCGAAGTTGTTATGCCAATATGCACCGTGAACTGCATACCCCTGATGAAAGTACATCACATCCGTCACTCCGGGATGATCGTAGTATCCGTTTACTGAAGAATAACCCCGCATTCTCTGTACAGGAAGTTTCCAGTATGTTTTAAATGTCCCTTTTATTGTTGGTGTTTGAGGAAGCCCTGTTGAGACAGGAGTGCTTTTTACTATCTTCCCGTCCTCCCAGGCATATAACATCTGGTTAGATCTATCTACCGTGATTAACTTTTCCGTTGTAATAATTTCCTCTGCATGTATGTCCTGCAAGGGAATAAAGATTGAAACAATAGCGGCCATGAGCATTGTCCGTAAGTATTTCATACAGAAAGCTTATAGAACCAACATAAATGAGAAATCAATACTTTGTTCATAAATCGTAAGGATTTGACAAGAAAAAGCTCAGAAATCTTGACAAAACCTATATGTAAAGTAAACTTTACATATTGAAGATTCCTTGCTACTATGAAAGAGTACATCCAAAGCCGGGTACAGGAAAAACGTACTGAGCTGGATATCACACAACAAGAACTTGCAGAAGCAGTCGGTGTCACCAGACAAACGATATTTGCAATCGAGAAAGGGCGATACACACCTTCCGTTGCTTTGGCACTGAAAATTGCTGATTACTTTGACACAACCGTTGAAGACTTATTTCAACTTATTAAAGATCATTAATTATTTTCCTATGAAACATGCAGTAGATATCGTTTTACCGATCGCTCTTATTGCCGCTCTCATTCTTCTTGCCAATCCGTATATGTTCTGGATGCCAAGTACTCTTCATATGGCAATCCTGGCATTTTTCATCATCACTTTTGTGCTGTTCAGTGCATTTATATGGAAAGAGCGTGCTGCTGATGAACGGGAAAATCTGCATCGCTTTATTGTGGGCAGATATGCTTTTTTGACGATAACAACGGTACTTGTCATCGGTGTCACAGTACAAACGATCAATCACACCTTAGATATCTGGCTTGTAGCCGCACTTGTAGCCGGAATCCTGGCCAAAGTAATCGGCGGGATATACACCAAAATGAACCTGTAATAATCGCTTTTCGCTATTAACAGTTCCAAAAAGGTAGGGGGTGATACAAAATATGGACGGAAAAACATTTATTATCGCAATTGCAGCGCTCATTCTGGGAGGCTTTGGAGGATTTATGCTTGGAGGCTCTCAATCACAGACCGTCACTCAGGAAAAGCTTCAGATGATGATGTCTGATCCTCAAACCCGAGAAATGATGGTAGAGAAAGTCATGTCAAATGAAGACGCCAAACAAATGGTCAATGACAAAATGATGGAAAAGGAAGACGAAACTATGATGGAAGATACCGAGCCGAATGATCGGATAATGGACGCTGAAATGGAAGATGACTCAATGATGAAAGATGAAGACACGATGATGAAAGAAGACAACACGATGGAACGGTAAGACATAGTGACGGTCCGATACTAATCGGACCGTCACCACTAGCAATTTACAGTATATCACAATGATACTTATACTTTTCGCATTTATTTCCGGACTCGTTACTATCGCGGCTCCCTGTATCTGGCCGATTTTACCGATTGTTCTTTCTTCAGCAGCCTCAGGAGGACATAAAAAACCGCTCGGCATCACGCTTGGTGTAGTGACGAGCTTTTCCATTTTGACACTTAGCATCTCATATGTGATCAGTATCATTCCGTTTGATCCGGAATGGCTTAGATATGTCTCCGTGATAATTATCGGTTTCCTCGGAGCAACACTGATCATTCCTCAGCTTGGAGGCTTCATCGAAGGATCCGTCTCAAAGCTGAGCAGCAAAATCGGACCGAAAGGAAATCAGCAAACATCAGGGTTCGGCAGCGGATTTGTCACAGGCTTATCGCTGGGGATTGTCTGGACTCCATGTGCAGGACCGATCCTAGCAACCATTGCAACACTTTCCGCCACACGATCAGTGAATGCAGAAGTTGTTGTCGTAATGATTGCCTATATGATCGGAGTTGCCATCCCTCTTTTTATTTTCGCATTGTCAGGACAGAAACTATTTGCCAAAGTGCGGGGTATAAGCGCTCATACAGGCACTATTCAGAAAGTATTCGGCACCATCATGATTATTACGGCTATTCTTATCGCGACAGGATACGATCGTAAGCTTCAGGCTTCACTGTTGAATGCCATTCCTTCGTACTCAACATTCCTGACTGAGCTCGAAAGTAATGATGCCGTGACAAAGCAGCTCGACAGACTACGGGGAACCGATACCATGCCTGATGTCCCTATGCCTTTTCCTGAAGCAAAAGATCAAAGCGGATTACCGAAAATTCGGACGGCTCCGGATTTTGTCGGTATCACGAAGTGGCTTAACACGGACAAAGAACTTTCTATGAAAGATCTCCGAGGTAAAGTCGTGTTAATTGATTTCTGGACATATACATGCATCAACTGTATCCGAACGCTTCCGTATGTCACCGGATGGTATGACAAATATAAAGATGACGGATTCGTTGTAATCGGTGTCCATGCACCTGAATTCGAGTTTGAGAAAAAAACAGAAAATGTCCTGGATGCAATCAAAGAGTACGAAATAAAGTATCCTGTCGCACAGGATAATGATTTCCGAACATGGCGTGCATACGACAATCACTACTGGCCGGCAAAGTATCTTATCGATGCTCAAGGAGTCGTCAGATACACCCATTTCGGAGAAGGGGAGTATGATGTCACTGAGGAGAATATTCAAAAGCTTTTGAAAGAAGCCGGTATGCAGGAAGAAAAAGAGCTTCTCAAAGTGGAGGAACAAACACCACGCGGACCTCAAACACCGGAAACATACCTGGGACTTTCAAGAATTGAGTACTATGCCGGGGCAGAGCAACCGAAATACGGAGAACAGACCTACTCAATACCTGACACGCTGCCGCAGGATAGGTTTTCCTATGTCGGCAAATGGAATCTTGATGATGAGTATGCAGAAAGCGTTGAAGTCGGGTCAGGCCTACTACTCAGGTTTATGGCAAAAGATGTATATCTTGTCATCACACCAAAATCAAAAGATGACCGGATCGCTGTATTTCTTGATAATGAGTTGGTAACGGATCAGGCCGGGGACGATGTCAAAAACGGATTTGTTCAGATTGATGAAGCACGGCTTTATCACCTGGTACACCTTGACAAAAAGGAAGATCATATCCTGCAGCTGAACTTTCAGACAGTTGGAACAAGGATATTTGCGTTCACATTCGGTTCATAAGTCATTTTTTTGCTATTTTGCAATAAAGCTGATATACTATACGAATCTTAGATGAATTTGTAAGCTGAAAGACGTTATCTCTATTCCTTTCATTTCTCTTCTTAAGAACATTTTTTATTCATGTCAAATATCGTATACGTCGGAAAGATCTCATCAGATACTACCGAAGAGAAACTAAATACATTATTTTCTACCATTGGTGAAGTAATTTCTGTAACCATTACCCGTAAAATCGGATTCAAGCAGAACAATGACTCAGCATACATTACAATGGCATCAGACAGCATGGCAGAAGATGCCATAACGAAACTGAATAATAAAATAATTGACGGAAGTAGAATCAGAGTTACTGAAATTCACACAGTAGACAGAAAAGGACATACCTTTTTTTCACGAGTTCAAAGAAGAAATAGACATTAAGCACACAAGAAAGGACGGTGATACATATGCAGCAAAATAAAATATACGTAGGAAATTTACCTTGGTCAATGAATGACTCATCTTTAAACGAGCTATTTGCACAGTTTGGAGAAATCTCAGAGGCTATCATTATTATGGATCGTCAAACCAATCGCTCAAAAGGCTTTGGATTTGTCACATTCGCAGATGATGCAGCAGCTCAAAGAGCTGTCGAAGAGATGAACGAGAAAGAAATTGATGGACGAAAAATAGTCGTTACTATTGCAAGACCACGCGAAGAAAGAAGAAATGATCGCGGTTCTTTCAAAAGAAGAAGCTATTAATCCTTGAAACTATCTGACTACTAGATTGATCTAGTATTAGATAGTTTTATTGATTAAGAAAATCGTGAGTGATATAATATCACTACATGAAGATACTCACTAGTATAGTTATCACGATCACAGTACTTATTATCTTCCTACTTACTCTTTATTTGTACATCCAGTACAAGGCCACAGAACCAACAGATGCCAATGCTGCATCTCCGACCACTGTAATAAAACCATAATTCATCGAATATTAACATATACAATTTATGAAAACGGTAACAAACAAACCGTCGCAGGACAGTATTTCGATACATGTTCCGACAAAAAACAATAAGCTTTTAGAAAAAGCACTCGATATGGTCAATTCCAATATCGAAATCAGAACTCTCTGGAATGTTATCAACACCAACGCGATTGATCGCTTGGGGATGACAGATCACGGACCTGTTCATTTCCAGATTGTTTCCAATCTGTCACTTCGATTGCTTCGAATACTGGCCAAAAACGATATCGAGCCTTCGATTGTAAAAGATTTCAAACTCACACAGGAACACGCCGAACTTGTCGTTCTTCTTGCCAGTTTACTTCATGACATCGGTATGTCAGCAAACCGGGAAGGACATGAGGAGTTCAGTCTTTTTATGACTCACACTCTGTTGCGGGAACTTATCGATTTCCTGCCGATTGAGGAAAAAACGATTGTCATAGCAGAAACACTGCATGCCATCATCAACCACCGAAGCGGAGGAAAGCCGTCTACAATCGAAGGCGGAATTCTACGCGTTGCGGATGCCCTCGATATGAGTGAAGGCCGCTCTCGAATACCTTTTGAGGCAGGCCGAATGGAAATTCATTCGGTATCAGCAATGGCTATTGATAAAGTCACGGTTAGTGAAGGAACAGACCGCCCGATCGTTGTTGATATTTATATGAACAGCTCTGCCGGTATTTTTCAGACTGATCAATTGCTGAGAAGTAAGCTGAAAAATTCAGGTATTGAAAAATATATCGAAGTAAAGGCACACATCAAAGAACGCTCTGACAAGAAAATCATTGCCGACTTCGAACTCTAAGAGAGTACAAAATGAAACCCAACAGCATGATACCAATAAACATCGGTATCCAAAGCTTTTCGAAGTAAGCAATCCCTGACCAGTAACTCATGATTCCGATAAGGCTCAGAAGAATCAGCGCATAATCTGTTTTTGAGATACTGTCACCATAAAAGTACTTGATTGTCCAAGCTCCGACAATGCCTGAAAAGAACCATCCGAAGAAGTTTTGTAGCGGCACTCCATAGAAAATCCCTGGATGCTTCCAAATCCAAATCCCTAACGCAAATGCTCCCGGATCAATGACAAGATCAATCAGAACAAGAAGAAATGCAGTACTCACGATCGGAAACCGAATACCGAATTCATGAACGACAACAAAGGAGGCGATAACAAGAGGAATCCAACCAAGCGGGACCGCAAGGGGTGCCAATCCAAGCATTTTCGGTCCGAGTACATCCTCATAATAAAATGAACCATACGGAAAACCCGTATGTATCGCAGCTGATTCTATCACCAAACTGAATATACTTAGAACAATAAGTGTTATCGTCGCTTTTTTATAGTCTGCCCGAAGAAAAGAAATAAAAGACGGAAGTGCAAATAAAAACATGAAGAGCAAAGATACAATCCACATATCCGGCGTAATTCCTATTCTGGTGACAAAAAAAGAAGACACAATCGACCAGATAATTACAATCGGTATAAATCTAATTGAGTGCGACATACCAAAAGAGAATAAATCCTAAAAAGGCATTGATCGAGGGAAAGTACCAATACAATTTTTCGAGAGATATCATCTTTGAATAAACCAACGCTGTTAAAAAAGGATACAGCCATGTAAGAACAAGAAGAGGAGTGAAGCCTGATGCAACAAAAGCTGTAATACTCCACAGTACCATGCATAGAATAATACTGTTCTGTTTTCCTAGGAGCACCGCAGTCGTGACCAGTCGTACCTTTTTATCAGCTTCAATATCAGGAATTGCTGAGTATAAATGCATTGCTCCGGTCCAACAACCTGCTGCTACCAGAACAAGCACCGGAACAACCTCTTTGGAAATCTGCATATAAAATATAACTCCGGGCAGGATATAGAGAATATTACTTACAAAATCCAGTAAAGGCTTTGCTTTAAATCGAATGGGCAAAGCACTGTAAAAAAATGCTAAAAGAAAAAACAGTATAAGAATATAGCGCGGCAACGGATTGAGAAATATAAAAAGCGGAATTGAAAAAAGAAATGCAATAAGAGTGGCATTTTTATAATAATCCCTATCGGATTCCATCATCAAGTTCTCTTTTGTTCCTTTTTTGACATTATGAATATCAGTATCTGTATCAAAAAAATCATTAACACCATACAAAAAAATATTGGCAGGCAACAGAAAAAAAAACAATCCGTACAAAAAAACAGGGGAGAGATATTGTGCACCGGTATCGGCACCGGCCGCAAAACCGACAAGATACGGACCGAGAAGATATAACCAAAAACGCGGTCTCGAGATCGACAGAATTTTTCCGATCATTTATTTCTGGAAATGATAAAGGTAAGCAATTCTCTGAGAAGTGAGACATCAATTCCGTCAGAAGCTAGCTCTGTCAAATAATGCACAATTTTTTCTTGCCGTACTTCTACCTGCTTATCGATCAAATCCATAACCTTATACTGTTCAAGTAACTTACGAACATATGTTATGTCCGCTTTCTTTATAGCGGAATTCCCGAAAATTGCGGATAGTTTTTTACGGTCTGCTTCGTCAGCACGTCGGCAAAGTATGTGGCGAATCAGAGTTTTTTTATTTTCCCGAATATCCGAACCTACGAGCTTTCCGATCTCCTTTGTGTCCCCGAATATTCCGAGTTCATCATCTCTCAATTGAAAAATGATACCCATTTCACAGCCGAGATCCTTCAAAAGCGGAAGACGGACATAAGAGGAAAAAACTGCACCCAGTATCAAAGGGAGTGAAAACGTGTAATGGGCAGTTTTGTATGTATAAATCAAGTCAATTTCTTTTTCAGTGGGATCTTGTGGTATCAGTCCGTAGGCTGCATCCATCATTTGAGCAGGACCGATATGCTGGACTTCCTGACTTATATAACCGATTATGCATTGAACCAGTTCGGGATCTTTTATTTTTTTGGAAATGATTTCAAAAACCAGAAAAAATACCATATCTCCAAGACACATTGCCATTGAAGTTCCGTAATGAATCGGATCTATTGCTTTTTTTCGCCTTCCTTCTTTTATGTATTGATAATACACGGAATCCTGATTTCTTCTTTTGTAATCGTTGTCCATGATATCATCATGGATCAGAAACCCGGTATGAAGAATCTCAACGGCGGCCGCAAGATCATAGTGTTCCTGCTTGATCTCGACACCGTGCATATGTGCGCTCATCAACACGAGCATCCCGCGAATCATTTTTCCCTGTGCCACTGATTGACGGATGATTCTGATTCCGTTTGCTCCTACTGGCAGGGGATAATTCTTGTATGCCTGGTCCAGATTGGCATAAATGTGTTTGATTAATTCAGGTTGATGTACCCTGTAAAACTCTTTGAAGCTCATGCAAAAAGTGAATATTTCATAACAGTACTCATCACTTGAAGCGGATGAGGTTTTATTTTTTTCTTAAAGACGTCCATCGGTTTTTTCATAATCTGCAATGCTGTCCAATTATACATTTCGGATGCAGTCTGTATCGGTATTCGATACCTCCTGGGTATGTATGAGTATCCTGTCTCTGCTTCTTTTTGTATTTCTAAATAGCGTTCTGTTTCAAACCGTATAAACGACGCAAATTTGACCGGATCAACATACTTATCAAGCCGATCGATCTGAAACTTCGTGAGATCTTCTTTCGGCATATAAACTCTTCCAAGGCTTAAATCTTCTTTTATATCTCGGATAAAATTAATAAGCTGCATCGCCTTTCCTTGAAGTCTTGCTGTATGAAAGGACTCTTCCGGAAGTCCCAGAATACGAGCCATTCCCAGACCGATAACTTCAGCTGACCCGTACATATAGTTCTCAAGATCCTGAAATGTGTCATATGTCTTTACTGTCAGATCTTTTTCCATTGCTTCAAGAAAAGCCATAATCCATTCTTTTTTAATCTTCTCCTGCTTTGCCAATAGAATAAATTCCCTGACAATGTCATCCGATACACGATCTCCTCTTAACGCATCAACGCTCATCTTCTTAAAACGATAAAATCCGTCCGCATCCTGCGGGACAGCATCAACATAGTCGTCTGCGGTTCGGACATATGCATAAAAAGTGAATGCTTTCTCACGAATATCCGGCGGAAAGAAAATGCTTGAGAAATAGTACGTCGTACTCCCTTGACGAAAAATTTCCTGTTTACTCGGCATTTCTGATTCGTTCAACTGCCAACTCTGCCGATATCAGTGCCATCGGGACACCTACACCCGGCACGGTGTCCTGTCCGACGTAATACAGATTGCGGACTTTCTTGCTGAAATTGTTCGGTCTGAAAAATGCAGTCTGAAAAAAATTCGGGGCAAGTCCGAGGGCAGTACCCTGATAGGCATTGTAAAGAGATGTATAATCATTGATCGAAAGGGTTTTTTTGATAATGAGACGATCCTGAATTGATTCTCCCAGTGTATCTTCCAAGATATCAAGTATCTTCTTCTCATATGATTGCCGAATTTCCGGTGTATCGGAAAGTCCGGGGGCAATCGGGACCAATACAAACAGATTTTCATCACCTTTCGGAGCAACTGAAGGATCAGTTTTTGAAGGACAGCAGACATACATTGAAGGCTCTTCCGGCCATTCTGGATCCTTATACATATCCGCAAAATGCTTTTCCCAATCGTAAGTGAAAAATAAGGTATGATGTTTCAATTTATCGACTTTCCCTTTCACACCGAGATATAGGATAAAGGCCGATGGGGCAATCGTTTTTTTCTCCCAGTACTTTTTTGGGTATGTTTGATATTTTTTGTCAAGTAGCGACATCTCCGTGTACGGCATATCGGCATTTGAAATGATGATATCAGCTTCATATTCTTTTCCTGCCGCCGTGACTGAAACTGCTCTCCCGTCTTTTACGTTAATTTTTTCAACCGGGGTTTTAAGTTTAAGAGTAACACCATTTTCTTCACAAAGATTTTCAAGTGCCTGCACAATGCTGTACATCCCACCCATCGGATAAAATACGCCGACATTGAAATCAATATGCGACATAAGAGTATAGAGGGCAGGAGTATTGTCAGGGACGCCTCCGATAAAGACTGTCGTATATAACAGGATCTTTTTAAGCCGCTCATCCTTGACATATTTTGAGATGTAGGAATTCATGGAGGAGAGAACGGGCATTTTTGAAGCAACACCTGCAAACTTTATATCAAACATATCAAATACCGAGTTATAGTTTTTATACACGAAGTACTTCATCGCAATTTCATAAAGCTCCTTGCTTTTGTCCAGGTATCTTTTTATTTTTTCAACCGAACCTGGTTCGATTTTTTCGAATGCTTCAAAATTTTTTTCTTTATCGGGAAGCATATCAAGAATATCGTCTTTTCCGAAAAAAATGCGATAGTGAGGGTCCAGATGAACTAGTTTATAGAATGTTGAAGGCGTTTTTCCGAAATGGGAAAAGTATCGTTCAAAAACCTCAGGCATCATATACCATGAGGGACCCATATCAAAAGTGAACCCTTTCTCAGAAAACTGCATCGCACGCCCGCCGGGTGAAGAATTCTTTTCAAGAACCGTCACATCATACCCTTCTCTTGCAAAAAGAGCTGCACTTGACAAGCCGCCGAAACCCGCACCGATTACTAGTGCTTTCTTCGCCATATTCTTAAGATAATGAATGTGATATCACATTATAATACAGATATGATTACAAGCGAACGAGTCAGAAAGCTCAATACGAAAGCTATAACTACCGGTTCCGTTATTGGTTATTGGATGAGTCGCGACCAGCGGGTAGAGGAGAATTGGGCACTGTTGTATGCCCGGGAACGGGCAGAAACGAATAATATGCCTCTTGTTGTTTTCTTCATACTTACACCAGCCTTTCCCGGTGCAACATTAAGACAGTATGATTTTATGCTGCAAGGACTTCGGCAAGTAGAAGAGTCACTGAAGAGATACGATATCCCTTTTATTTTGCAGTGTGGCGATCCTATAAAACTAATGCCCCAACTCGTGAATAAATATAATGTACATGAATTAGTGACTGATTTTTCACCGCTTCGAATCGGTAGAGAATGGAGGGACAAAGTATCAGAAAAGATCACGATCCCGATGTATGAAGTTGACGCACACAATATCGTACCGGTATGGGAAGCATCACCGAAGCAGGAGTTTGCGGCCTATACCATACGACCGAAGATTCGAAAGAAACTT
>CAYMVU010000027.1:0-15309 GCA_964394215.1 uncultured Gammaproteobacteria bacterium | reverse complement strand
TGATATCAACTGACTCTCCAATTCTAAAAAAAGGCAAGGAAGATGTACTTAAACGGGCGCCTTTAGCTGAAAAAGTTGCTAAGCTTGTTAAGGGTTATAAGGGAAAAGAAAGTTATGTTATTGGAATAGAGGGTATCTGGGGAGCTGGGAAAACATCTTTTATCAACTTAGTTCTAGAAAATTTCGATAAAAACGATGCCGTTATCATTAAATTTAATCCCTGGAATTTTTCAAATCAGAATGAACTAATATCAGATTTTTTTGAATCATTTATTAGTGCATTAAGTAATAGTAATAGTGATAGTGAATTAAAGAGAACACTTTCAAATTATTCATCGAAGTTACTTAAACAATCTGCATTTGAGTTCAACCCATCGGTAAAATGGTTTGGTTTTGAATTGTCAGCTGGAAAAATTAAAAAATTTGGCGGGACCCCAACCTTAGCTGAAACAAGAAAATCTATTGATACTTTCCTCCATAAGGTTCAAAAAAAAATTCTAATTGTTATTGATGACATAGATCGTCTCGATAAACAAGAAACTCTCCTTATCCTTAAAACCGTCAAGATGACTGCCAATTTTCCAAATACAGTTTTCTTACTTGCCTATGACAGAGAAAAAGTAGCAAATCGAATTACTGAACCTGGTATTGAGGGGGAAGACTATTTAAAGAAAATTGTTCAAGTTTCATTTACATTGCCAGTTCCAGATAAACAAAACTTAAGAAGTGTTCTTTTTTCTGGATTAGACCAAACACTGGACTCTATTTATGGTGGTTACACATTTAATAAAGATGAGCAAAAACATTGGGAGGCAATTTTTCACAAAGGTTTTAGTGGCTTATTTGTCACAATTAGAGATATTAACCGCTTTTTGAGTTCTCTCCAACTAAATTGGTCAGTAATAAACAAGGAAGATGTTAACCCAGTCGATTTCATTGCTGTCGAAGCATTGAGAATCTTTGTGCCAACATATTACAACGTTATTGCTGGCAATAAATTTATTTTCTTAAACAAAGAAGATTCTCTACTTAATTTCCCGTCAAAAGAAAAAGACAGAGAACGACAAAAACTATATGAAGAAATCCTTGATGATGAGAGTATAATTCCGAAGAATCTTAAAAAACAAGTTGATGGCATCAGCAAAGAATTGTTCCCACAGCTGGACATGCGGTCTTCTCATGGCTCTGATTATGAGAGAGAGTGGCGCCGTCAACAGAGAATTTGTGCAGAACAAAAATTTGATTTTTATTTTCAATTAAGCGTCCCTGAAGATGAAGTTTCTGAAGTTGAGGTCAGAGCACTGCTTTCAACCAGTACTGACCAAAGCTCACTTAAAGAGAGATTTTTTGCCCTTGATAAAGAAAAGAAGCTAACAAAGGCTATAGATTTATTGTTAGATAGGAGAGAAGAAATTAGTGAATCACAGGCTGAATCACTATTAACTTGTCTATGGTCAATTGACGGTCAAGTTGAAGACAGAAGAACCGGTCTGTTTGACCTATCAGACTTTAGTACGATAGTCGGGAGGCTAAGTTATCAAATTGTTGCTTACACTTTACCCAAAGGTAAGCGAGAAGATTTCTTACTTCGAATTTTTGAACAAACAAGTAATATCCATTTTCCTTTACGGCTCTTTGGAGTTTTCGAGGAACAGATAGAAAAAAATGATGCTGATTTACCAGTTGAAAAATCATTTGTCGCTAAATTCAAAAAGAAAGTACTGAGTTCGATTCAAAAAAAAGTAAAAGACAATTCATTAGCCAGTGAAACCAGATTGGATGTGATTTTGTTTAGATGGTCTGAATGGGAAAGTAAGCAAGTAGTTAAAAAGTTTATTGGAGCACTTATCAAGAGTGATAGCGGATTGATTCAATTGCTTGAGGGTTTCACAGGTCGAGTTTATTCATCAAATGAGGGTGAATATAGAACAATTGGCATAAAATCGCTCGGTGAACTTTATCCAATTGATAAAATTCGAACTAGAGTGGTTGAATTCAAAAAGAAAAAAGGTAAAAAAATGAGCAAAGAGGAAAAAGAGCTTATAAACCTATTTGAAAATCCTCCGAAAGATTGGTAAAAGAGTACGCCACCATCAACCCCTTCACACAAATCTCCACCTCCAATGGATATTCTGGTTCGAAAGAAAGTGCATTAGTGTCACACTTAAAAAAAGGCTCGGTTTATCCGGGTCTTTTTTTATGGATTCAACGGAATGAGAAGTTCTTCCTGAAAAGCAAAGTGAGATTGCAAATCCCGACATGGCAAATACTTGTTATTTTAAATCACTATAAAAAGCCCCGGTATCGCTGATCTTTCCTTCAAACATGTTTTGAACGGCATTTTTATTTACCTGAGATTGCAGCTTTAAATAGGATTTATTTTTATTGTGATCGTAATCAAGATACGAAAAAAAGTACTGAGACCAGAAAGGGGAGACATACTCGATAGCATTGGCCTCGGCCATATCAAAAACTGTCTTCAGCATTTTCTGATCGAGAGTGGACCAAAAAGAAAAAGGATCGCGTGAGAAGATCTCGGTGCTGGCCTCTCCGAGAACAAGATCCTTCGGGGCAGCCTTATACAACCACACTTCACCGATAATTACTCTTTTACCGTTTGCTTTTGCCGTTTGTGTCATTTGTACTGCCTGATGAAGATAATCAGTAACTCCGTTAGTCAGCGGGTAGATATGCAGGTCGATAAAATCAACATCCGGGTTTTGTACGAATGAATTGACATACTCCGTCGAATCCCATGTGCCTGAGCCTGCTCCGATAAGTGACGATGCTCCCTCGATATCTTTTGCTATATCTGAAATGAATCTGCTGTATTCTTCCGCAGTTGTGCTGAAACCGACAATTGCCGCTTCGGTATCGGGTTCATTTACAAGGGTAAGATAGTCCGGCTGGAGCTCATTCGCAACCCTCACTGCTATCTCTTTCTTCCCCTTGAGGTATTCTTCCTTTGAGATAGACGAGTAATCTACTCCGGCATCAGAGTATTCCTTTTCTTTGAAAATCGGACCGATATCCATATGCAGTATCAAATCGCGCTTACGAATCTCAGCAACAAGCTCTTTGTAAAACTGCCAGTACTCCTCACTTTGGGGGTAATCTTCCGAAAGAATGGGATATTGAAGAGATACGGAAACACCCTTTACACCCAGTTTCTGGAGGTGGTCAAGAAACAATGTATTTCCGGACATAGCCTGTCGTTTTAGAAGATCTTCACCTCGATGCGTGTTTGCCGTCAGAAGTTCTGCTCCTTTTATAGCTTTATGTGTGTCTGCATTATTCTGCTTTTTTGCAAAATCATCAAGCTCTTGCCCAACCTTCTCATATAAGTCCCTATATGCTCCAGGTACATCAGTATCGGATAAAACGACAGTACTTTCAGTTGATATACGCGGCGAAGTTCTACTCTTTTTAATACCAGTCAAAATGACGAAAAGGAGAATAATACCGCCGATTATAAGTACGGTTCTTTGTATAGAAGAACGTTTCTTTTTAGCCATGTACAATCATTGTACTATGATATCTCCTACATGAGGAGTAACTATGGTCTTCCGACACCTCTTTCTCTAAGCATGCGCTCCATCGTGGATATCTCATCAAGCTGTGTTTTCACAATCTCATCACAAAGCGATGCAATTTCCGGATCTGTGATGTTTGCGTGTTCACACATCAAAATAGCTGATGAGTGGTGAGGAATCATTGATTTCAGAAATCTGATATTATCGACAGCAAACTGTTGGCGAATGAAAACAAAAAGAAGAAAAACTGATGCTACGCTGCTGAGAAACAACACATAACGTGTTTTTGTACTGAACATAGAGCTCATAACCATCACCTGAATAATTCCCATTGACGCTGCCATCAGTCCTGACATATATATCTTGTTGATATTCACATACACATGTGCCCAGGAATCAACCATCGCATACATAGTGATAAACATAGCGATAAAGGATCCGATAAACATGAGTGTTATCGTCCGTCCTGTCATTTTACCCTCGTTCATACTTTTATTATCATAATGAGGTGATATTAAGAAACAGATAAAGATCTGTAAGCCGTTCGTAAGCACCTGTTTATATCTTCATAAAATCTTCATATTCCGTTTTGTAATATGCTTCTAGATATAAATTTGAATACCTATTATGACCAATAAGATCATCATTGTCGGAGGAATTCTATCAATTATTTTTATTTTGGGAGCATACCTTGCGGTCTCAAAGACGGCAAAAACAAATGTTGAAGCAAAAGTCTATTCAAAGGAGGATACGGCAAGACCAAAAGCTGAGGTGAAGGAGACATTTAAGGATATGGGAAAGATTAAAGTATCAGAAGCAAAAACAGCTTCATTCACGGTAAAAAACGTCGGCCAGGAACCGCTTCAGCTTCTTGACATATCATCAAGCTGCGGCTGCACGGTCGGAAAAGTATTCTATCAGGGATATGAAAGTGATGAATTCGGGATGCATAGCGCGGGAGATTTTGACCGTGAAATAGCGCCCGGAACGGAAGCAAGAGTAGATGTCATTTATCGTCCCTACGTTATGCCTGTTTACGGAGAAGTAGGACGCGAAGTCTATGTCTCTACAAATGACCCCGAAAATCCGAAGCTTGTTTTACAAGTTAAGGCATACGTCGAATAATGGATACGAATTTTCTGTTCGGAATATCACTAACCGCTTCATTTCTGGCAGGAGTACTGGCTCTCTTTGCTCCCTGTTGTATTACTTTCCTGTTCCCGACCTATCTCGGAACAATATTTAAGGAAAGTAAAAAAGTGATGTATTATACGCTTATTTTTGCTTTGGGTCTTTCCTTTATCCTTGTACCGGTCGCACTGGGATTCAGATTTTTTATCTACTTCCTGGATATGTTCCATGCCGAGGTGTACTATATAGGTGCGGCAGTACTTATCTTCATGGGAGTTATGACCATAAAACCGCTGTTTCATATTCCTCAGTTCTTTCATCATGAACCAAAGCTGGATAAAAATATTAATACCGGCTCGGTTTTCGGACTGGGTATCATGTCAGGGCTTACATCATCATGCTGCGCTCCTGTCCTTTTTGCAGCAGTGACTCTCACATCCCTTTCTCCCTCAATAATTCAGGCGCTATTTGTCGCGTTTGCGTATGTTCTCGGAATTGTATTTCCGCTTTTTATACTGTCTCTTGGTTATAAAAAAACGACACAGAAGCTTTCCGGCAAAACACGTATAAGAATATATAAAGTATTCCAGTACCTTGGTGCTGCGGTCTTTATCCTGACAGGCATTCTGATTGCAGTATTCAACTATATGGGAAAAATCAATATGAGTGACATGAGCGGGTACAGTACTGATTTACGGATAATCATTTTTGAGATAGCAAAATTTTTTCAAAATCCGATACTCGATATATCCGTATTTTTAATTGTAATTTTTGTCTTTTATAAATTACTAAGAAGAAGCATATGAAAAAAATAATGATACTCATAGCTTTCATTTTTCTTTTAATGCTTGTACCCCGCAAAAGCAATGCTCAGATGATGATGTGGGAGAACGGAACGTATGATGATAGCAAATGTACTCACTCCGACGAATACTATGAAGAAAAAGGAGATGAGTTTATGAAAAAAATGATGGGTGAAGAGCAGGACAAACGTATGGAAGAACAAATGGGTCCTGAGCTTTCCAAAGAAATGCATATTCGTATGGGGAAAGCCCAAGACGGATGTCTCAGCGGCAATTCAACCTATGGGAGGAACGGATACATGATGCCGATGATGGGATGGAATATGATGTACGGATACAGCTATCCCGGGTATTTCGGCGGTGTGTTTTCACTCTATCACATTGTATTTTCCGTCTTAATACTTGTCATTTTCCTTTTGATTATTGTGTATCTTTGGAAAAAGATTAACGAAATACAAAAGAAATAATTATTAATTTATTCATTAAACAATGAAAGAACTGAGAAAAACCCTTGACAAGGTATATAATCAACCAAGTTATGTAGCCTTATCGGGATTTATATTTACTACCTTTATGCTGCTTGATTACTTCCTTCTTACCCGTACCACATCATGGCAGCGTTTTGTACAAGACAATAATCCGTCTTTTACTCTCCTTACTCTTATCCTGAGCCTCATCAACAATGTGTTTATTGCAATTGTTATGACCGCCCTCGTCTACGTTTTCGAAAAAGTAAAACAAAAATCGCACACCGAAATGGCAAATTCTACCATGGGTGTATTTTTAAGTTTGGTATCGGTTGGGTGTGCTGTGTGTGGAGGATTACTTTTGCCGCTTCTCGGAATCGCCGCTTCACTCACAGCATTTCCCTTCCAGGGACTTGAAATCAAAATCCTTTCGATCGTACTCCTATACTACTCGTTCAGCATATTATCTCTAAGAATTAACGGACATCTTAAGAATCAATCATTTAAACGTTCTTTTTTGATAGGACTCGCTTTTGTCCTTGTGGTATATGCCATCCCGCGTCTGGATATCGAATATAAGGCGTTCGGTAGTATTGCAGCAAAACCCATAGACTCAGAGGAAGGTGCTTCGGATGAAATATTCGAGCAAATCAATCCTTCTGAGGGATATAAACTTAAAGCAAAATTCGGGGATCTCGGTCCTCGTATGCTTTCTATGGGCGTCATCGATAAGGATAAGTTCATCGAGGTTTATGAGCAAAATCAGCAACCTTTGACGGATGAGCAACTGAAAATATTGACCGAGGGTACTGACGAAAACGTAACCATCACGCGCGAAAATTCATATTTTCTTCTGAACTTCTTCTGGGCCGCCGGACTGGGGAATAAGTCACGAGTATTGACAGAGGGAGATATGGTGAAATACGGAAACGGACAGGCAGGGGGGTTTGCATCGACAGGCGGATGGAGTCTCGCCAAAAGTGACCCAATGGATTATTATGCTAAGGAAGCTTTGATACCAATGACTGCTGAACAGGAGGCACTTGTAGAGAGTGTCGCTTCAAATATCTACAGACCGTGCTGCGGGAACTCAACAGCATTTCCTGATTGTAACCACGGCATGGCTCTTCTTTCTGTTTTGCAACTTATGGCAA
This sequence comes from uncultured Gammaproteobacteria bacterium, assembly GCA_964394215.1. Taxonomy (GTDB): domain Bacteria; phylum Patescibacteriota; class Microgenomatia; order UBA1406; family GWC2-37-13; genus UBA1450. The sequence continues at coordinate 8,221 of CAYMVU010000027.1, read as the reverse complement.
GCCAGGGAGCAACTGAAGATGAAATGTATCAAGCCGGAAAGTACTTCAGCGCATTCTGGTTTCCGAGCAATTATTATGATCTGGCAATTTACTTCCAGAATACAGAACAAACCGAATTCAAGGATCTGGATCCGAAAAAACTATTGAGTGCTGAGTATTCATCATCACAAGGATGGGGACGAGCCAAGCAATGGCTTCAGGATCAGGGAGTGGTCAAACAGCCACCACGAGGAGGCGGCGGATGCGGCGTCTGATAAAAGTTTTAGTTGTAAATTTAATTAATTATCATATGAATAGTACACGACAATATATTGTAAAGGGTGCACATTGCGGAGCATGCATAGAAGTGATCAAGCGGGTTTTGAATAGAATTGGTGGAATAGAGGACATGAGTGTTGATTACGACCACAAACAAATCATATTGCAAACAAATGATACCTACGATGAGACTGCAGCCTTGGCTGCAGTCTCTGATAAAGGATACGAGTTACAAGTTGTCAATCAGTAATACGAAGATGTATAAAAACAAAGTACTATTTGCAAATGCCATTACACTAACAACAGTATTCCTTTGGATACTTTGTTCACTATTTGTTGTTGTGTTTCCAAAACTTTCCTATCAAATTACCCTTTGGTGGTTCCATGGATTGTTTGCTTCTCCCATGTCAGATATAACTGTGACTTTTGAAGGTATTGCTATGGGCGGAATATATCTCGCCTTATTCGCCTGGATTGGAGCATACAGCTTAGGTGTTTTTACTGCTTTGTTGAGAAGATAAGATGAAACGAATTATCGGGCTAATGATTCCGTTTACTCTTCAGCATCTTATTTGCTGCGGCGCTTTTCTCTTTTTTCTTGTTTCTTCCGGCTATCTGTTGGCATTTCGTCAGGAAGCTGAAAATAAAATATATCTGCTGCCGGGTATCGTGGTTGTCGTTCTATTTATTTGGATACACTATTATTACAACAGCTGTTGTAAAAAAAAGGGATATAAGAATTTTAAGGATCATGCCATGCTTACTCTTCTCTATATAATCATATCGTTTGTGTTGGGAATACTGTTTATGATTTACATATTTATCCCCACATGGATACCCAACTATAAAGGCGGACCGCTGCTTCCTTAGTTATCTGCTTGATCCATAAAAAATTCACTTTGATCAGGGAGTTCTGTACCGAAATAGTAATGAATAAGTGTCGTAAAAAGCATATAGAAAGTCGCGAATATACCAATCATCAAAACGTATACTGCTATACGAAAGAATCTGTCTTCGTCCATGATTTGCTGAATTATATCTAGCATAAAGTAACTTTACCTAAATGAACATGAAGAATTTATGAAGGGAAATCTTCATAAAATCTTCATAGTGCTTTTATTACCATATCATTATGAATAATCTGAAGTACTATGTCATCGGTACGACCGCGAGTTTATCTCTTTTGATTCTTTATTTTTCTGTTATGGTTGTTGCAACAGGCAGTTTAAAAACAAGTGTCAATCAGTTCCAAGATATGTGGTACTGGCTGATATCGCTTTCTATCGGTTTTGGAATACAAATCGGACTATATATAAAACTTCGCTCAATAATCAAAGAAACTAATAAGATTCCGGCAGGAGTTGCAACTGCGAGCGGAGGTACTTCAGGAATAAGTATGATTTCATGCTGTGCCCATCACATGGTTGAAATATTACCTGTTGTAGGTTTGTCCGGTGCAGCAGTTTTTCTGACAAACTACCAGATACCGCTCATAACTCTGGGAATTATCATGAATATAGGAGGAACTCTTTATATATTACGAGTCATTCGTAAAATTTCATGAAGAAAACAGCAGTATATATTCTTATTGGAAGTATCTCAGCAATAGTAGTGTATATATTAGTTGCATCTCCTACGGAAAATAAAGAAAAAAGTGAATTTAGAAGTAAAACTACAGATAAAACACAACAATTTACTGAACAGGAATCTATTGAAAATGATGTTGTTATAGTCGTCAAACCTAAAGTTTTGAAAGTGGCGGAAAATCCACGATTTGAAGTTCAGTTTAACACACATTCTGTAAACCTTGATTTTGATGTTTCAAAGATAAGTAAAGTAGTTGATGATAGCGGAAACGAATACACGAACAGCAATTGGGAAGGTTCTGCTGCAGGTGGTCATCATCGTAGCGGCTTTCTCACCTTTGACGAACCTCTTAAAGAGACATCATATATATTTCTTATTATGCAAGATGAAGACAGTATTAAGGAGCAATCATTTAAATGGAAAATTTGATACTATAAGTAAAGCACGTTAGAACAAGAAAATATGTACATCCTTTCTGCAAAATTTAAAAAACCGTTCAATGAGGTTGAGAAAGACGTTATTGAGAACCTTAAAAAAGAAGGTTTTGGCATTCTGACTGAAATAGATGTGCAGAAAACTCTGAAGAAGAAACTTATGGTTGATTCACACAAGTATAAGATACTGGGAGCTTGTAATCCTCCCTTTGCATATGAAGCGCTACTTGCTGACCCCGATATTGGAACACTCCTTCCCTGTAATGTCATCATCAGAGAAGAGCAAAATGAAGTAGTGGTTTCCGCGATGAAACCAACAATTATGAAGGATATAACTCATAATGATACTATTGCACACATTGCAAAAATAGTCGAACAGAAATTGCAGCGTGTTATAAATTCACTCTAAATTATGGATACCGAAAGTTTTATTTATACCTGCCCGATGCACCCGGAAATACAGTCAGACAAACCCGGAACTTGCCCGAAATGCGGCATGGATCTTGTGATTAAAAATGAAAGTCATCTGGGAGATCTCTCTACACACATGGAGCATGAAATGAAGACCGGCCACGATCATATGCATCATGATCATGGAAGTATGATGGCAAGTCCGGGAGCTGCGAATGACTTTATCAGACGTTTTTTTATTGTAACGGTACTCCTTGTCCCTCTCGCATTTTTTTCTGCGCCTGCTGTCAAGTATCTAGGAGCTCCGGATTTCGCCTTTAGGCCATATTTGGAGTTTATTATTTCATCAATTATCTTCTACTTTAGCCTCGTATTCTTCAAACACGCAAGCCACGAGATCAGATCAAAACAGTTCGGGATGATGACTCTGGTTTCATTGGGAGTCGGATCAGGATATCTATTTTCTGTTGCTTCTACATTTATCCCTGCTGTTGAAATGGAGTTTTATCTTGAAGTAACGACACTTATTTGGGTACTTTTGTTCGGACATTATCTTGAAGCCAAATCTTCAACAGCAGCCGGAGATGCACTAAAAGAAGTAGCAAAACTTCTACCGAAAGCCGCACATTTGAAATCTGAAAATGAGGTGAAAGATGTTGATATAACCTCTCTAAAAGAGGGTGACGCAGTTCTTGTCAAACCCGGTGAAAAAGTCCCTGCTGATGGAGAAATTACCAAAGGTGAGTCGTCATTTAATGAAGGACATATTACGGGCGAATCAAAACCGGTCGAAAAAATAATAGGTGCACAGGTTTCCGCCGGTGCAATAAGCATTGACGGATCAGTAGAAATCAGACTTACAAGAGTAGGGGAAAATTCAACAATAGGTCAGATTCAAAATCTAATATCACAGGCAAAACAGACCAAGCCATCCGCACAACGGCTTGCTGATCGTGCGGCAAGCTGGCTAACTGTCTCTGCACTCATTACGGCAATAGTTACACTTATTACCTGGTCGCTTATTGTAGGGGAACCGCTTGTATTTGCCATAACACTTGCGATAACTGTACTTGTGATTGCTTGTCCTCACGCACTTGGTCTTGCCATTCCAACCGTTTCAACAATTGCTACACGACTTGCCGTTAATAACGGTGTCTTTATTAAAGACATGGGTAAGATCGAAATTGTAAAGAACGCTGATTATGTTGTGTTTGATAAGACAGGGACGTTAACCCGCGGAGAGTTTGGGGTTACGGACGTCAAACTGATGTCAGGAACCGAGACCGAACTACTTAAGGTAGCTGGAGCAATTGAGTCTCATTCTTCTCATGTTATTGGTATATCAATACTTGGGTATTTGAACAAAAACAATATACAATCGTATGAAGCAAGTAATGTAAAAAATTTAGCCGGACGGGGAATGAGCGCAACAATTTCAAATAAAGAATATTTTGTAGGGAATAAACGCTTGATGGAAGAAAAAAATATTCTCACTCCTGAAGCTACCACTGCTCTTAATCAATTCTCAAGTGATGGCAAGACACCAGTATTTGTAGCAAGTAACAAAGAAATTCTTGGAATTATCGCACTCAGTGATGAGGTGAAAGAAGAATCAAAACAAGCTGTAGAAGAACTGCATAAACTCGGAGTGAAAGTAGCCATGCTCACAGGGGATACCAAGGAATCTGCTCAAGCTGTATCTAAGCAGCTTGGGATTGATACGATATTTGCCGAAGTGTTACCGGAAGATAAATACAAACATATTAAAGAACTCCAGCAGAAGGGAAATGTTGTCTTAATGGCCGGTGACGGCGTAAATGATGCCCCCGCACTAACACAGGCAAATGTTGGAGTCGCAATTGGTGCGGGTACTGACGTCGCTGTCGAGGCAGGAGATATCGTTCTGACAAAGAGTAATCCACAACATATTGTCCGTCTTGTTATTCTTGCGCGTAAAGTGTATGCAAAAATGGTACAAAACCTCTGGTGGGCCCTGGGGTATAATATACTTGCAATCCCTGCAGCAGCCGGATTGTTTATACCGTTCGGATTTAGGTTATCACCAGCTGTCGGAGCACTTCTCATGAGTCTCTCAAGCGTTATAGTTGTCATAAATGCTATGTCCTTGAGAAAAGCTAAACTGCAATTATAATCCTATACATATGAGAATACTTATCGTCGAAGATGAAAAGAAGCTTTCAGAGAATATACGAAAAGGTCTGACTGAAACAGGCTATGCCGTGGATCAGGCCTTTGACGGAGATGAAGGATTGTATCTTGCCGGTTCTGAAAGTTATGACGTAATAATACTCGATCTGATGCTTCCGAAAACTGACGGAATAAAGGTTTGTCGTGAGCTACGGAGAAAAGGAACTATCACACCGATACTTATGCTTACCGCAAAGACTAGAGTCGAAGATAAAGTAACCGGACTTGAATCAGGCGCGGACGATTACCTTGCCAAGCCGTTTGAATTTGCAGAACTCAAAGCACGGGTACAGGCATTGATTAGAAGATCCGTACAACAACCCACCTCCGTAATTCGTATAGCAAACATCGAAGTGGATACAGCTCAGCATAAAGTAAAGAGGAACGGAGAGGAAATCAGTCTTACGCCGAAAGAATTCGCGATTCTTGAGTATCTCGCCCGTCATGAAGATGAAGTTGTTACAAGAACTCAAATTACGGAACATGTTTGGGACTATAATTTTGATAGTCTCTCAAATGTGGTAGATGTATTTATGGCATCTCTACGAAAGAAATTAAACGGAGGAAAAGGGAAGAAACTGATTAAAACAATTCATGGTGTGGGATATAAGTTGAGTGATAAAGATTAATGAATATTCGTTTTTTTAAAAGCCTTCGAAATAAAATGTTCGGATGGTATATCGGCAGTCTTATCGCCCTATCGATTTTTTTCTATGCAGTGGTTCATATCGTGCAATATGAGTACGGCACAGAAATCTTTTTTCTTCTTTTCTTTATTCTTGCGATCATCGGATTTTTTATCATATACCGTATAACAAATGATTTGACCTATCTCACAGGCCGGATCAAAAAAATCTCCCTTGAGACGCTCGATGAACGAATCGAAGGTATTCAACGCGAAGATGAGATCGGAGAGCTTGCTACAGCATTTAATAATCTTCTGAATAGGCTGGATGAAGCCTTCAAAAGAGAGCAACAATTCATAGCTGATGTCGCACATGAGATGAAAACTCCGATCGCAACTATGCGAAGCGCACTAGAGGTGTCAATTTCTAAAGACCGTTCAAAGGAAGAATATCGACAGGTTATCAATGATTCAATTGTTGAAACGAACGCACTATCCTCAACACTCAACGACATCCTCGATCTTGCATGGTCACAAACTCCTCACGAACAAAAAAAAATAGCCACCATAAATCTGAGCGAACTGATGGAGGAGTTGGCTGATATTGGATCGAAACTGGCGAAACCGAAACACCAGATCATTGAAACGTACATAACACCGAATGTTCTTATAGATGGATACAAGGATAAGCTTGCAAAAGCATTAATCAATGTTATTGAAAATGCCATAAAGTATTCACCACAGAAAGGACTGATTTCGATTGATCTTCATAAAAGGGGAAACATAGTAACAATAACAATATCCGATAACGGACAAGGCATTCTTCAGAAAGATATTCCTCATATTTTTGATCGCTTTTACCGAGGTTCATCTACAGATAAGGTCTTCGGTTCCGGGATCGGTCTTTCAATAACACAATCCATCATTAAACTACATCACGGAACCATCCAAGTACAAAGTAAGCCTGGAAGCGGATCTACCTTCCATATCCGTTTGCCAACTCAATAAACAGACTTATTTAAACAGAAACAGAGCATTTCCTATGCCCTATTGTTCAATTTGTGTAAGAAATTTGGTATAATTGGACTGTCAAAAAGCCATATCAATCGCATAAGCAGTGTTTGATTTGAGTGTATGACATTTTGTTCTCTTGTACTTTCAAAATTGCGGATTGAGAAGTGAGCAGTGTTTTGAGCATAGCATCTATGCTTAGACTGCTGCTCATTTCGGAGCAGATAATACTGTATTCAGAGGAGGTATACCGTGGCTTGGCAACGGATGACACGGCAATTCGGTCCAGAAGAAATGGCAATGCTGGAAATGTATCCGGCAGAGGAATTAGCTTCGTCGCTTCTCGTCTCGATGAGCATCGTAGCACTTCGCGCGATTGCCGAAGTGATGCTCAACGGCGATACGGAGAAACTTAATGCCCTGCTTGCTATTCCTGAGCTAACGGCTCACTGGAAGCAATACCAGCATGATCCGTTCATCGACGAGCGCGATCACAATTATGCTATTTATCTCATGCAGTTACAACAGAATATTCCCGCCTAGCGAATCAAATCGCTGGAAAAACTGACTCGTGCAGATAATATCTGGACGGGATTCTGCAGACAATCTGCAAAAGTAAGCCAATAGCTTACGTACAAGAGAAACGCCGCCTAATGGCATGATTGAATACTCATCAGATCATTAGGCGGTTTTTCTTTCTTCAAAACTATATTTTTTCCGCTACTACAAAAGGCCCTAAGGCTGCAGCCCTAAGGCCTTAACAATTGCTCTTTTCATGTATAGACGGTTAATTACTCCATCCATGTCAGAGGTGCAACGAGAGTCGGATCAGGAGCAGCACCATACTCATTGTTTTCTACACCTGTTCCATCAGCCTCAGTACATGATCCATCAACATCTTCAAGATCAATATGCCCGAAAACAGCTGTATCAGGTGTGCCATCGCCAACTTCAATATCAAAGTGAGCGTTTCCGTTCCCTCCTCCATTGGTTGTCAGGGTTCCAAGCGTCTGGATACCTCCTGTATGTCCTGTGGCATCAAGCCCTCCATTGGAGGCTTCAGTACCACGAACTAACTGCACTTGCAATTCGCAATTGGGTGCAGCTTTCTGTGCATGAACATTGATGACAAGACGGTTTGATCCTCCAGGATTTGCATTGACTTGAACATTCCCTGTATCTGGATCTGTCGCGACTTGTAGACCATCTTGTGTATTGTCATACAATCCAAAGACCTGAGCCCCTGGTGGTTTTGCCATAGCAGGCATTGTAAATATGGCCATTAACAATCCTCCCGTCATCAAGCCGGTAAGCATTTTTTTTAGATTTTTCATAACTATAATCTCACCCCCTTTCAGAACTTAATTTATTATGATATTGATAACAATAAGCAAACCATATAAGAAAACAATAAAGTAGACGTAAAGATAAGGTAAGAGAAATACAGATTTTAAAAGAAGTGATATCTGCATCCTGCCCGAAGGCAGGATGCAGAAAACGAATTGTACTACGCCTCATTGTGAAAGACGCGACCGGGTCTCCAAGGTGTCCCAAGAATCGGGAGGAGATATCGATCTAGGCCGTACCAGCCGGCAACACGCCAGGCAAGTACAAGCAGAACCGAAAATGCAAAAAGCATCGGATTGGAGCTTGCGCTGCCTGACATCATGAACGACCAGTTCATAAA
>CAYMVU010000026.1:0-15755 GCA_964394215.1 uncultured Gammaproteobacteria bacterium | reverse complement strand
TTTTCTTGGCTGCCGAAGGAGCCCTCCCTCTGGAGAATAGGGGAATCCCTATGCAGCAGAAAAAGGGTATCTGCTGTCGAATACTAATGTGCATCTGTCATCCTGAACTTGCTTTGCCCGCCGTTTGAGGAGGGATTCAGGATACAGCACTTCATTCGCTCACAACGAAGAATTTCTCGATAGTTAATTCATTTTCGTTTTATTGATAACAATTATTGAGCGGAAAGATATCATGGTATAATGCCCGTATGTTCAAAATTCTTCAAAAAGCAGTGTATGATGCTGCGAAAATTCAGCTCAAGTATTTTCGCACTGCAGAACTGGACATTTCTCACAAAACAGATCATCAGAATATTGTCACAAGAGCGGATAGAGAATCTCAGAACATTATTGAACGGAGTATTATTCAGGAAATGAAGAAATCAAAAGGTGCAGCCGAGAAGGAAATCGGTTTCATCGGGGAGGAAGATCTCAATACGGAAGGAACACATTTGTTTGTCATTGATCCTATCGACGGAACTTCGAATTTTGCGTCCGGTATCGATTATTTTTGTAGTTCGATTGCCTATTTTCATCAGGGAGTGTTGCAGGCAGGAGTGATTTATCGTCCTGTGCATGATGAATTGTACTTTGCAGAAAAAGGGAAAGGAGCAACTCTAATTATTCAGGGAAAGAAAGTCTCGTTGGAGATGAAACATCTCGATACAAAAAATCTGATGATGAGTACAAACTTCGGTGAGACGATGCGGAATGCCGATCAACTGCCGCTTATTGAGAAACTGATGCCTTCATACAGAGGCGTACGAGCCTTCGGAGCCGTCGCGCTGGATCTTGCTAAAGTAGCAGGGAATGAGATCGGGACATCGGTTGATAAAGGACCATTTATATGGGATATCTCAGCCGGAAAAATCATCATTGAGGAGGCAGGAGGAGCGGTGTTTGACTGGAAGGGAAAAGATCTCGAACTTGATTTATCGGACAGGGACAAGCGTTATAGCCTGATCGCCTGTCATCAGGATATCAGACAGATGATTATGCCTCTTTTATGATTTGTTGTCCGCTAACGGAAGGCAAATATAAAAGGTAGATCCTTTTTTCAACTCACTTTCGACCCAGATTCTTCCCTTGTGTTTCTTTATTATTTCTCTTGAGATGAAGAGACCCATTCCGAAACCGGGAGATTTTTTGTCTGCAGTATCAAATACCTGGTAAAGGCGTTCAAATATTTTTTCATGTTCGGAAGGATCAATTCCTGCACCGAAATCCCGAATGCTGATTATTACCTCCTTATCTTTTTTTTCTGCTTTGATTATGATCTCGGTTTCTTCCGGTGAATACTTGACCGCATTGGTGATGAGATTTGATAGAACCTGATAAATTCTGAATTTATCTGCAAAAACGGGGATCGGTTCTCCGGCTTGAAACGATATTTTATGGCCATCAGCGGCTTCTTTGGTAAGCTCAATAGTATCTCTGATGACGGTTTGTATATCAAATATCTCTTTTTGAAATGTCATTTTGCCGGTTTGGATACGGGAAACGTCGAGGAGATCGTCAACAAGGATCTGCAGTCTCTTGATTTGCTCCTGGTTTTTTTCTATGATATTCTCGAGTTCCTTATCATGATACTGTTTCATTTTACGTTCAATAATGTCGGTATAAAGTTTGATGCTGGTTAGGGGAGTTTTGAGTTCATGTGAAGCCATATTAACAAAATCATCTTTCCGTGTCTCCAGCTTCTTTTGTTCAGTTATATCTGAGATGATCGAAGCTGCCGCGATGATGTCATTATTGCGGTCTTGTATGGGAGAAGCACTTACCTGAACATGCCTTGTATCTCCGTTTTTTTGAAATGTAAATTCGCGATTCGATATTGCTTTGCCTTTTTGAATAGCCTGGAGTAAGGGTGAATCTGAGGGTTTTGTCTTTCCTCCGTTATGATTCGATTTCAGAAGCATGGTAGAACCCATCTTGAACCCCAACGGTATTTTGATTCCGAGTATCTCATTTAACTTATTATTCGATTGCACAACTGTAAGATCCTTGTCAGATATGAGTACGCCGACCGGCAACTGTTGGAAAATCGTCTCAAGCCTCTTTCTTCCGTTTGCTTCAAGCTCAATGAGCTTGTCAATTTCTTCCTTGAGCCAACCGATGACCCACGCCAAAAACAGGTAAGCACTGCCGAGAAAAATTGTTGTTTGGACTGCTGCAATCAATCTATCTCCGGAATAATCACGCGTGAAAATAATATAGAAGTAATAGCTTATCGTTCCGAAGACGGCTATAAATCCTCCCTTTCTTCCGTCACGAAAGGCGAAATAAATAATCAGAAGTAAAAAAACAAATATTGCGGTCGTACCTACAGCTTCCGGGTCCCTGAGGAGAACGTATGCATAGAATTCATTGAGAAAAACGGCGCTAAGGACGGTAAGTGTTGGGAATTTATAAGAGTACTCTCTGATACCGAGGCGTTTTAGCGGATTTATATAAGTGAGAAGCGTTTTCATATCAGAAATGATAACCCTATAATGCTTGAACTGAGTGAAGGTTTTGTAAGAAATTGAAGCAAAAAAATTAATATCCGTTCACTATTTTTTCCAGCTTTTTCCAGCGCTTTTTTTTCACGGGATGAGGGACATCGTCTTTCATTACTTTTGTTGCAGCTGTCATCGGACGTTCAGAGTACATCGCAAGATATGCTTTTTCAAAGCCAACTGTCTTGGCCAGTTTGACGGTGTTTTCAAACTCCTCGTCTGTTTCACCGCAGAATCCGACGATGATATCGGTTGTAAACTTGATATCCGGTACTTTTGTTCTCAGTTTCTCAATAATATTGATGTAGTCATCTGCCGTGTACCAGCGGTTCATGCGCTTAAGCACATTATCATCTCCTGACTGGACGGGAAGGTGAATGGTCCTTGTGATGTTCGGATATTTTGCGATCATGTCGATCAGTTCGTCCGAAAAGTCCCAGGGGTTTGATGATATGAAGTCAACCGTTTCAAAATCCATGCGGGCGATGTCTTCGAGAAGATACGGAAAGAGTGTAGGGATTCTCATTTTTCCGAGATGCTTGACATACACAGGCTCGACATTGCGACCGTTGTATGTGAACTTGGCACGGATCGTTGAAAGCGTGGTATTGATCTTGTCAAGCGTGTCATTATAGTCCTGATCATTTTTCTCAAAGTATGTTTTTTCTATATCGCGCATCACCTGCACATTTTCTTTCCCGAGTATGAGATCTGCACCGTATGAGTTTACATTCTGACCGAGAAGCGTCACTTTTTTGTATCCTTTTGCTCGCAGATGAAGACATTCTTCGATGATATCTTCATAAGGACGGCTGATCTCACGACCTCTTGTGAAAGGTACTATACAAAATGTACAAAAGTTATTGCATCCGTTTGATATCGGGACCCATGCCTGATGGTGATCCTGACGGACGGGTTCGTTGTCGAATCCGACTTCTTCAATCGGCATGAACTCATCGGCATTCGGCATTGCTTTTCTGATCTTTGATAAAAATTTCCCTGTTTTATCGCGGAATGCGATACCGACCATACAACCGGTGACAATGATTTTGAAGAGTTCATTTTTTTTTGATTTTTCTTCTTTGATTTTTCCGAGATTGTTGACCAGTCCGTAGACACGGTTTTCGGCAGATTCACGCACCATACAAGTATTGATGATGACGTAGTTTGCGTCTTCATAATCGCGGGCCTCAGTAAATCCGCGTGCAGCAAATGCCTGAGCGACACGCTCCGAATCAGCGACGTTCTGCTGACAGCCGAAAGTTTTAACAAAATATTTCATGGGACTTATATTATACCTTGTCATTGGAGAAGATAGGTTTGGAGTTTCAGAAGTGTGTTATTATTAGCCTTGTATATGTCCTCGATTGCGAATTACAATCCAGAAAAAGTAACAAACTTCTCTTTTCCAACCGGCATGTTGCATGTCTATCTCTCCCGACTGAAAAGGAACATTGAGAGCATCAGAGGTCATGCTGTTGAAATCTCCGGGAACAAGAACCTGAAATATCTTCTCCCTGTTAAAGCCAATGCTTACGGGCACGGTATGGTTCCGGTCGCAAGATATGTTCAGGATGAGAATCTATGTGAGTATCTCGGTGTAGCTCATCTCACAGAAGCACATACGCTAAGACAAAACGGTATTACTCTTCCGATTCTCGTTCACGGACAGATCAACTCAGACGAAGAATCATTGAGATACGTTGTCGAAAAGGATATTGAGATTGAGATTTCCGAACCTGCATTATTGAAGAAACTTCAAACAATTGCCACCCGCATGAAGAAAACGACGAAGGTACATCTCTCAGTCGATACCGGTATGGGTAGGACAGGAGCAATACCGGAAGACATTCCTGAATTATTACAAACATTAGCGACTTGCAAAAACATCCATCTCTCGGGAGTTATGACGCATTTCTCAGTCGCGGATGAGTCAAGTGAAGATGACAAAGTATTTACCCGCAAGCAAATTGAAACATTCGAACAAATCAAAAAAGAAGTTACCAAGCACTTTGATCACGATATTTTATTCCATGCTTCAAACAGTGCAGGAGCAGAGTATTACAAAGAAGGCATTTTTGATATGATTCGTCCGGGAATCGCTTCATACGGATATGGACAGCACGTTGAACCTGTCATGGAGCTTGTGACAGTGGTGACATTGGTAAAAACGTTTCCTCCTGAGCATCCGATCGGGTACGGCAGGACATATCAAACATCCGGCGATCATCGGCGGTTCGGCATCATTCCCATAGGTTACGGTGACGGCTTATTACGTGCACTCAGTAACAAAGCAGAGTTCATCATCAACGGAACAAAAAGAAAACTGGCAGGAAGAATCAGCATGGATCAATGCACGATCGAACTCGGAGAAGATGATACAATAGGTGATGAAGTCGTGATTATCGGAAGGCAGGGGAACGAGTCAGTATTTGCTGATGAGCTAGCAAAACATGCGGGTTCAATCCCGTACGAAATTCTCTGCTTGTTCGGCAATTCCAAAAGGCTCCGTCACGAATATCACATTGACAAATTATAAAGCCATAAAAATATTCTACTTCTGAGCGATATAGTTTATACTGTTAATATTAGTAATTCATATACCTATGAATCAACAAAAACGTCCGCTTTCTATTACTTTACTTTGTATTCTTATGGTGATAGGGGCATTGGTCACTATTCCATTAATGTTTTCGACATTGGGCTCCACTCAATTAGCTAGTATGCCTACTTGGTATCGGCCGGTGACAATCCTATCAGCTCTAATTGGGCTTGTTGCGACATATGGAATGTGGACCATGAAAAAATGGTCAGTAAAGCTTTATGTAGCAATGACAGTTCTTGCACAGATTATGTTAATTATGGCGGGAAGCTGGAGTATTTTCTCTCTTGTTTTACCAGGTTTTATAATCTGGATATTGTATTCGAATTACAACAAAATGACCTGATTTTATGTACACACTTTCACTTACAGCAGACGAACTACTTTTTATTCTTGTGCTCTACGGCGTAACAGATGATGAAAAATTCAGAGATTACGGACTTTCACCGACAGATACGACAGCTGAGCGACTGAAAAAAGGAGAAGATTCTCTCAGACATCGTGAAATTGTCACGGGGGAAGAAGGCGTACCGTATTTGAATGACGAAGCAACTGCTTTGGTCGGGACAACGATTGTCAACACTGCACAGGATCATGAGTATGTCGATGAAGAATCGGGACTTTCGGTCCGATTTGTTCACGAAGACGGGATGTATCTTTTCAAAGGAATACTCAATTCAGAAGCAGAATAGATACGGTTCACCCTTGACACCTTGTTTTCTTGGCTGCCGAAGGAGCCCTCCCTCTGGAGAATAGGGGAATCCCTATGCAGCAGAAAAAAGGTATCTGCGGCTGAATTGTTAACCAAGTTCATTTGTCATTCTGAACTTGGTTCAGGATCCAGAAATATTGATTTAAGAGTGCTCGTAACCGAAAATTTGTTCAGGAGTGAACTTGCCAACTCTTGACAGCTCGAACATCTACTTCATTCACAAATTTTGATGACTGCGCACGAAATATGAAGCAAGTAGTTTATTTTATGAGTTTTTTCAAAAGCTCCTCTGCGATATGGATTTTGCTCGCTTTTTCCAGCTTGGTGATTTTGCTATCCTGAGTTACAACATAGACCTCATTCTCATTTGACTCAAACCCGATATCATGACGGCTTACGTCATTCACGATCACAAAGTCAGCATTAGCATTCTCAAACAGTTTTCCTGCCTGTTTTTTTATTTCATCTTCATGGCCTGACGTGATGGCCTTGAACCCGACTAGCTTGATTTTCGGATTCCATGTTTTGATCTTGTTGATAATTTTGGGAGTAGGTTTTAGCTCAACATGGATTTCCTTTGAGCTTTCGATCTTGCCGCTGTATTTATCAGCAGAAAAATCAGATACCGCGGCTGTATGGAAGAGCATATCAGCATCCCTTACCTCTTTTTCAAGGATTTCCGCAAGATCTTCTGTACTGTGAAAAGAAACAGATTTGATCGGAAGATGAGATTTTACTGATTGTTCGGAGTGTATGAATGTCACATCGGCGCCGTATCGATAGCAAATCTCTGCCAGAGCTTTCCCCATCTTTCCGGAGCCCCTGTTCGTGATCACTCTGACATCATCGATCGGTTCGATTGTCCCGCCGCCTGTGACAAGTACTTTTTTCCCTCGGAGTTTCTGGGTGCGGTTGAGAATAAGATCAATTTCATGTGCGATATCCTTGGGTTCCTGCAATCTTCCGATCCCTTCCGTGCCGCATGCAAGTGAACCTGTCGCGGGAGAAAAAACTTCATATCCGAATGATTCAAGAGTCCGCAGATTGTGCTGAGTTGCCGGATGAAACCACATCACGTCATTCATCGACGGGCAGATGAGAACTGGAGCATGTGTTGCCAGAAGGGACGTTGTCAGAAAATCATCCGCAATTCCGCTTGCCATTTTGGCTATGATATTTGCAGTCGCAGGCGCTATGATAAAGGCGTCCGCCTGTTTTGCAAGCTCAATATGATCGACTTTTCGTCTTTTGAGGACCTGTTCATATGAAAAATTATCTTCAAAAAGATTGATATATACAGGTCTTCCGGTCATTTCTTCAACTTTACCAGGGGAAACCATGTATGACGCTTTTTGCGTCATCATTACATCTACGATATGTTTTTTTTTGAGTAACAGCTCGATCAAATCAACGATTTTATACGCGGCGATTCCTGATGAAATTCCGATAACAATGTTTCCCATAATTATTTGTAGCCCGCACTAAGCTTCTTCATGCGATCAATGACAATGATAAAGATAACAAGTACGATTCCTACAGTCACGAAAGCGACGAGTTTCTCGATCCCCGAAAGAAATAAACTGGTGATACCCAAAATGAGTGAGATTGTCCAGTAAAAAACGGCAATACGTCGTTTCCCCCAGCCGATTTCTATAAGCCGATGATGAAAATGTCCCCAATCTGCTCTGAACGGTGATTTTTTGTGTCTCAGACGTCTGATAATGGTATACACGGCATCAATCATAGGAATTGCAAGCACAAGTATGGCCGTTCCTACTTTTCCGAAGGATAAAATTGACAGAATGCCGAGCAGGAATCCCGCCATTGAGCCACCCCCGTATCCGGGCATGATGCGTTGAGGAAAGAAATTAAAAGGCAGAAAACCGAGGTATGCTCCCGATACAATGAATGAGAGTATCATGACGGTCTCAGCACGAATATCATGTCCGACAAAGCGCTGAGAAAGGATTCCCAGAAATAGTGCCGTAATCGCAACAAACCCCGGAAGTTGTCCGTCAACACCCTTGCTCCAATTTACCATATTCATCATCCATGAAAGCCAGATCACCGCAAGGATATCTGCCAAAATGAGGATATTTCGTACTCCGAAAAAATCAAACGTAATTTTCCAGGTATTGAGCTGGATGACGTCCCCGAAAGGATTGGAAACAAACGGTATTCCGAGGCCGAAACCCACAACCATCGTCGAGATTGTCAGATTCATAATAAACCGAAGATACGGTGAAACGTCATACTTGTCATCGAGTAAGCCGAGAATCAAAAGAAATGCATTGGCTATAAGAATTCCTGAAATGATCTTGTTCAGCGGAAGGAAAATAAGACTACAGATAAGAAGAGAAATAAAAATCGGAATGCCCCCTCCGCGGGGGATAATACCTGTATGAGTATGTGCCGGATGATTGCGGGTTGAGACATCCGTCATGAGCTTGTATTTTCTGGCTACACGGATCGCAAATGGCGTTGTGATGAATGAGATGAGAGCAGAAACGCCGATGATGATGATCGCGGTAATAAACATCAGGTAATGAGAAACAGGATCTTCAAAAATACTCCTGTGAAACTAAGAATAAAAAATGCATTTGCATAGTTCATCAACCTCTTGAGTTGTGGAGCGTCAGAAAAGAATTTTTTTGTCACGGCTGCATTGAGAAAATAAATACCGTGCATAAGAATCGGCAGCAAAAATATGTACCACTTATCTGCAATTTGTGCCTCGCCCCAGGGTTTTGAGTAGAATATCGGAAGTTGCTCCGGGAGGAAACGGTATACCCACGCAAACACCGCTGCCATGACGAGATCAGCGGCAATCAGTAGCTTAATCATGAGTATATTATACTAGGTATCGGATACATCCGGCATGATTCTTTACGGAATAGCAAACCCGACAGCCATCTGTTCAACTTCTTTCTTCAGTTTTTTCAGATCATTATTTGTATTGATTTCTTCTCTGAATGTCTTTAGATACGGAAGTCTTTTTTCTTTCGTACTCGGAAGTTTGTATTTTTTGATGATCTCAAGAACCTTTAGCATGATCTTTCCGATAAACTGCATATCGGCTTCTTTCATCCCGCGCGTTGTCGCGGCAGGTGTTCCCATACGCACTCCTGACGGGTAAAACGGTGAGCTTTGCTCCCCCGGCACGGTATTTTTGTTCATAGTAAGACCGACAGAATCCAGTGCATATTCTGCAAAGTATCCTGCGCCTGCTCCGTGAGTTTTGGTCAGATCAGCGAGAATGAGATGATTCTCCGATCCGTCTCCGACGAGATGAATACCTCCGGCTTTGAGGGTTTCAGCAAGAGCATGTGCATTTTTGACAATCTGCGCAGCATATTCCTTGAACTCAGGCTGAGATGCTTCATACAAAGCAACTGCAATTGCGGCTGTTTGATTGTCATGAGGGCCTCCCTGAAGTCCCGGAAAAACTGCTTTATTGATCTTCTGCGGCAATTCAGGATCTTTTTCAAGTCCCTTTTTAGTCACCATGATAATTCCTCCTCGCGGTCCTCGCAGCGTTTTGTGTGTAGTAGTTGTCACAATATGGACATGAGGCACCGGACTCGGGTGCTTCCCTCCTGCAACCAGGCCGGCGATATGTGCAATATCAGCAGCAAGATATGCCCCGATTTCGTCGGCGATTTCAGCGAAGCGCTCAAACGGGATTTGCAGCGGATACGCTGATGCTCCGACCCAGATAAGCTTTGGCCTATGCTCGAGAGCCAGTTTCCTGATTGCATCAAAATCAAAAAGACCGTCGTTCTGACGTTTCTCTTGCAAAACACCGTATTGGACACTGTTAAAATAGGTAGCACTAAATGAGACATGAGCACCGTGTGTAAGGTGTCCGCCTGTTACAAGAGCCTGTCCCATGATTGTATCACCGGGCTGACAGGTTGCCATGTAGACTGCAAAGTTGGCCGGTGAACCCGAATACGGCTGAACATTGACATATTCAACGCCGAACAATTTCTTGGCCCTTTCCTGAGCAATAAGCTCAACTTCATCCACATTTTCGTTTCCTCCGTAATATCTTTTTTTCGGATATCCTTCTGAGTATTTATTGACGAATGATGATGCGAGAGGTTTGCGGACGTGTTCCGAAGCGTAATTTTCAGAGGGAATGAGCTCAATCCCGATCTTCTGACGGTGGTTTTCTTTTTCGATAAGGTCGTAAATCTGTTTGTCTTGGTGTGCCATAGGAGTAAAAGTAAATTATCAATAATGAAGGTTTGATTGTGTGAAGATATGTTACACCATGGGATGTTGAATAATTTTGAAAAAATATTCTGGAATAAGAGTATCAAAACTGTTCAAATAATACAACTTGATTTTTCTTAGTTTATCTTATAGTATTGGGAGTGCAGCCGCTATTTCGGCTGTTTTTTTGTCCACAGCGATCATTATTAATCACAAATGAATTATGAAAAAGTTAAACATACATATACTCAAACACGAACAGATTGGCAGTGTAGAGGATAATATTATGAAAGCTGCCAAAAAGAGAGGACACACCGTAAAAATTGTTGATCCCTTGAAGATCTTGTATGGAAAGAAACAAACTAAAAGAGAGATGCCGGATATTATTCTCGCACGACCTGAATTGTCATCATTGACAGAGCCCGTTTTCGCAGCATATGTGACGTATCTGACAGAATATAAAAATAAGAACGTTCCGGTACTGAACGGACTGCACTTTATCATCATGGGTCAGGATAAGTATTTGACTCATATCGAGGTAGACAGATATTTTAAAGAACAGAATCTTGTGACGAACATCAACCCGGAAACATATGTATCATTTGATAAGAATATGGCAGAGGTACAGGCATTAAAACTTGTTGAACGTGACGGAAGCTGTGTCATCAAGAAACCGGATTCGGGACGGGGAGAAGGCGTCTTTCATGTCACCAATGAGCGCGAACTGCGTCTTCTGCTGCATTCATTTGACAAACATGAGCCCATTATGATGCAAAAGACTATTGAAAAAGAGAAAAAGCTTAAAAACCGCTATCGTGATATCCGCATTATTGTTTCACGCGATGCAAAAACATTGCAACCTGTTGTGGAGAAGGCGTATTATCGGAACGGTCCGCAGAATTCATTTCTGACGAATTTAAGCCGAGGCGGGAAAATTACCAAATATGAAACGATTGATAAAAAACTTTGTGAGTTTGCTTCACATGTGTTGGAAGCAGTACAGGGTGATTTTGCCGGAATAGATTTTGTAAGAGATATTCACGGAGACTACTACTTTGAAGAAGTAAATGTCTCCTTTGAAATTTCTCCTCAGTCTGAGAAAATTGTCGGGAAACAGATCTGGAAAAACGTTGTTGATCTTCTCGAAGTACGGGCAACTGAAAGTGCTTAAGAATTATATTGCGAGTATGAAATTTTCGAACCTTGTTGAGGCACAAGACTATTTATTTTCTTTCCGAAAATCAAACTCTGAACAAAAGTCAGCAGATTTTAGTTTTCAGAGAGTTGTTCATTTGGCCAAACTTCTCGGTGATCCTCAAAACAAGATCAAGGTTGTACATGTCGCAGGAACTTCCGGTAAAGGTTCAACAGTTGCGATTATTAGCCGCCTTCTTCAGGCGCACGGCAAGAAAGTCGGTACCAGTATCTCACCCCATTTGTATGATATTCGTGAGCGGGCATCGATCAATCATCAGCTGCTGGATGAAAAAGTCTTTTTACGTTATATCAATGAGATAATTCCCGCTGTTTTGCAGATGAAAAACACGCAGTTCGGCAATGCTTCGTTTTTCGAGATTATGATTGTGCTTGCCTACTATATTTTCTGGAAAGAAGATGTTGATTATGCAGTCATGGAAACGGGAGCAGGCGGTCGGGTAGATGCCACCAATGTTGCAAACAGCAAGAACAAGATTGCAGTCATCAGCAAAATCGGCCTTGATCATATTGATATTCTCGGGAAAACGCTGAAAGAAATTGCCGGACAGAAAGCGGATATTATACATAAGAACAATTCCGCGGTTACTATCAAACAGCGTCCGACGGCACAGAAAGTCGTTGAAGAGAGAGCTTGCGCCTATCACGCACAACTTAACACCGTTATACCGGGAAAAACATTCCGCAATATCAAAACGGAAAATCAGAAGCTCTCATTTGATTACCACTATAAAACGCTTGATTTGAAAAAGATTCCTCTGTCACTAAACGGGCTATTTCAGGTAGAAAATGCCAGCTTGGCCCTTTCCGCCGTGTATGAAGTATCGGTCCGTGACGGATTCTCCCTGGATGAGCGGATTGTTCGTGAGGTTTTCAATACACTGCGTACTCCCGGTCGTTTTGATGAAGTTGTCATCGACGGAAAACGAATCATAATCGACGGAGCACACAATCCTCAAAAGATGTCGGCATTTATTCGCAGTCTAAAGAAGAAACATCCGAATACGAAATTTGACTTTCTTCTCGCTTTTAAACACGGAAAAGATTATCTATCAATGCTTAAATATATTGTTCCGTTGATTGATACCGTATATGTCACGAGGTTTGATTTCAGTGAGCAGGTCTTGCCGATGGAGGGTGAGCCGGTAGAAAATATCGAACTGATGCTGTCTCAAAAATATCACGTGAAAAAAATCAAAACGGTTGTACCGGTGATTGACGCATTTCATCAGGCCACAAAAGCTAAAAAAAATATTCTTGTCATTACAGGTTCTCTTTATCTGATAGCAGAACTCTACAGACAACTTCATGCAATTATTGAACAAAATGAAGAAAACATACAAAAGTCTGCCTGAGTTCATGATATAATCGCTTCTATGTTCAACATTCAGAAAATGGATCTGCTTGTCGGGATATATATTTTCGGGATCATTGTCTCGGAGCTTATGGGTGCAAAAACCTTCCCTCTTGTGACAATCGGAACATACACTCTCAATGCCAGTGTTGCTATTTTTCTTCTGCCGCTATTGTTTACCATCAACGATGTGGTCATTGAAGTATACGGCGCTGAGCGCGCCCGTAGTATTGTGCGCACCGGACTTACCATGATTGTTCTTTTGATGCTCTTTATTTTGCTTTCAATTTCGCTTCCTCCTTCAGGCAGATTTATGGAAAGCGAGGCGGCGTATGATTCGGTGTTCGGAAAATCACTTCGTATCACGATAGCAAGTCTGACGGCTTTTGCGGTTGCTGATTTTCTGGATATTGCGATCTTCAGTAGGATTCGCAAGAAGATGGGAAAGAGTAAGCTTTGGCTGAGAAATAACGCATCAAATTTTATCGCCCAGCTTATCGATACAACTCTTTTTATGACGCTTGCATTTTATTCTTTGGATCGTGGATTTGATGATAATGTTTCGTTTTTGTTCAGTCTGATTTTGCCGTACTGGCTTCTGAAATGTTCGATGTCAGTGATTGAAACGCCGCTTGTGTATGTGGGTGTGAACTGGCTGAAAAAGGATGCCAAAAAGCCGAAGGTGATTGTGAATTAAGGAGAGAAGTTGGTCTCGTATATCTCTCTGAAAAGCCGTTCGCCTTACTCGTAATGCCTTTCATGGCTATCTCACTCGCTCACAGCGTGAAAGTGCTTTGATATAATGGAGATTGTTAGTTACAGTTTTTATTGGACGCACTTTCAAGCCTTTTCATTGGAGCTATACTTCGTCCAACTTAAAATTAATCCATGACACCTCAACCATTCAACTTTCAAAAACCTGAAAACCGACCGTTTATGTTCACCAGTTTTGTGGGTAGTATCGACGGGAAAATTATCGTAAAAGAGAAAGGATACTGGCCGATCGGTTCAAAGAATGATTATGAATACTTCACGTATCTCAGGGCGCATGCGGATGCGATCGTGGATGCGAAAAATACCGCGATGCAGTTCGGTAAATATACGATCCGTACGATCCATGATGAGATGTATCAGGGATTCAGGAAAAAAATCGGGAAGGAAGGCGTTCCTGAGTTTATCATTCTGACAACATCTCCTGATGAAGAACTGGCTAAAAAATTGAAAAATGATCACGGATATCAACCGACGATTTTGACGAATACATCCACAGAAATTACCGATGACGTAAGTCAAACATTTAATGTTGAAAAGGTGACAGAAGGCGCAGGGCATGTACAAGTCTCTGAACTCATTGAATATCTCAACTCAAAAGGTCATAAAAACGTATTTATTGACGGCGGACCGACATTGATCGCACAGTTACTTCAAGACAATGCACTTGATGAAGTCCATCTCACAATCGCTCCGAAAATCTTCGGATCGCTTCCCGGTAAAACTCTCACCATGACCGAAGGAATACTCTTCCCTCCCGATGCAGTCCCGCAGTTTGAATTATTGGCTGTAGAAAGACTGGATGATGAGGTGGTATTGAGGTACAAATTAAAATAAACAAATGATAGATTACTCAAAATCACTAAGTCTTGATTGCCCTCATTGCTTGACCAAAACTCAATTCCTTCAAATGACTGAAAAACAACTTTGTAAGGAGGATAATCAGTATCATTTAGCATATACGTGTACTTATTGCAGGGGAGGAATTATTGCTATCTTTTCAAGGAATATTGATAAGCCGTTTCAACTACAAAAATATTACCCACAACAAAATGAATGGAGGCCTAAAGTTAATCTTTTATCAATCACAAACGATAATGTGAAAAAAGATTTCCAAGAGGCAATAAACTGCTATAACTGTGGGTTGTATAATTCATCAATGGTAATGTCTCGGCGGGCTATTCATCAAGAGATGATTAAGAAAAAACTTTCAGAAAAATTTCCGAATAATCTGTATAAACAAATCGAAAATTCTGGAATTTCTCCAAATTTAATCAAATTATTAAACAAAGTAAAAAATTTCGGTAATCATGGAGCCCATCCTGATTATGTTTTATACGATACTGAAGGTAAAGAAATCAATGATAAGAAGAAATTCGCCAAGTTGAGTTTAGATTTTTTAGATAAGTACTTTTCGGATGAATATGAAATTGATTCTTTAATAAGATCTGCTCCAAATAGTAAAGAAGAACTTACTTTATAGATCCTGAAGCGAGTTCAGGATGACAATCCTGTCATTCCCGACCCGATCGGGAATCCACGCAAAAGCGCCGATCATGGATCCCGGATCAAGTCCGGGATGACAACGAAGAGCGTTTCACGATTCTCACTGCCAGGCTTCGCAGATCATCCTGAAGTCACAGTGCGCACACCACGGACCGGTCCGCGCCGGGAACTCTCCCGAACGGATTTTGTCAGCGATCTCTCTCACTTTTAGTTTCACATCTTGTATATCCTCTTCTGATCTTGTGACCGTGACTTTTTCCCGATGGGCAAGGTAATAAAAAGACAGATCTATTTTCTCAATAGGTTTGCGGTACAAACCGTAATCGCTCGCAGCCATAGCGTAAATTGCAAGCTGCATATCTTTCTTGAGCTTTTTCTCATCAGGCATTTTTCCGGTTTTGTAATCGATTATCTCGATTGCGCCGTCAGCCCTTTCATCCACGCGGTCGATTTTCCCGGTCAAAAATATGTCACTTCCGACTTTGATCTTAAACAGTTTTTCAAGATCCATGACTGCAATCTCAGGCGTATGAAATGAGTGAAAATAGTTCTCAAGCATCTGACGGGCTTCCTCTTTCTGTTTTTTCTGCTCTTCACGCGAACCGTACCCCACCGGGATCCACGATGCCTCAAGCAGGTTCAGGAGATGAGTCAATCCGATCTCCTTATCCGCGGCAAAGGTCTGGTAAAACTTTTGTAGTGCATTGTGTACTGAACTCCCGAATGAGGCAGCTGCATGCGGACCTGTCGGTATTTTCAGTACATATTGGTATTTGTATTTCAGCGGACAGAGTTCATAGGTACTGATCTGGCTGTATGACAGATTTTTGACCTCAGTCG
>CAYMVU010000025.1:0-17080 GCA_964394215.1 uncultured Gammaproteobacteria bacterium | reverse complement strand
TTTGCATTGCTGGGCGGACTGCTTGGTGTTGTCGGAGCCTTTTTTCAGCTTTCCTTGCAGTTTACGGCGGTTCTTATCGTTGCAGTTTCTCTGATTATGGGAGTGGTTGGTTTACAAATGATCGGCGTCTCTTGGGCGAAACGTATTCGTCTCGGTTTTCCGCGGTTTATCTCAAAGTACGCATCAGATGAACGGAATTTTAAAGGCAAATATATGCCTTTCGTATCCGGTGCATTGACATTCTTTTTACCGTGCGGCTTTACTCTTATGGCGCAAAGCATCGCTCTTACTTCCGGCAATTTCCTGACCAGTTCTGTGATGATGTCTGCTTTTGCAATCGGGACTCTTCCGGTTCTTGCAGGGATTAGCTTTTCGAGTCTTAAATTTCAAAAGAGTGCTGCATTCGGCGGAACATTCAATCTTATAGCAGGACTTTTTATCCTGTTATTCGGATTTTACAACATTAATGCACAGTTTAATGTGCTGGGGCTACCCAGTATTAGTGATGTATTTGCAAAGACTTCCTCATCGACACCATCTTCCGGAACGAAACTCGGAGTAACCATGAAAGGTGAAGGGGAAAATCAGTATCAGGAACTAATCATGATGGCCCAAGAATTTGAGTATTTCCCGAAAAACATCACTCTAAAAGCCGGTGTCCCGACAAAACTGACAGTTATTAATAATAATGTTGTAGGTTGTGCTCAGGCAATGTGGCTGGGTGGGCTGTATGACGAGGTGATCTATCTGAATACACCAAAGGCCGAGGCTGAATTCACACCTGAAAAAGGGACATATAAAATCAGTTGTACGATGGGTATGGTCCCCCCCGTCATGGTCCGAGTTGAGTAATTTATTAGTTGAAGTGTTGTTATGATCAAAAAAATATTTCCGATTGTCGGTATGCATTGTGCTTCCTGTAAAGCTCTTATTGAGGATATTGTCGGTGATGTCGATGGAGTCTCAGAGGTGAGTGTTAATTATGCTGCTGAAAAAATGACAGTCAGCTACGATGAATCAAAAGTAGGAATTGAAAATCTGAAAAAAGCTGTTGCAAGTGCCGGCTCTTATCAATTGGTTGATACTTCTCAGGGAAAAACAGTTCTTGCGTCACCTCCTGAAGCAAAAAAGATTGAAGCAGATAGCAATATGAACAAGATGCATGAAGGTCATGATATGGCCGGACAACATGACCATGGTGTGCCGCTTGACGAACAGATGCGTAATCAAATGTATCAGGATCTGAAGAAGAAGGTCCTGTGGATCGGCTTGGGAGCACTGCCTTTTCTGGGAATTATGTTTTGGATGTTATTTAGAATGCAAATGGGCCTTCCTGATCCGATGATGGTATTTGGTGAAATCACCCTTGAAAATATGGGTGTTTCATTTTCACTCTTCAATCTATTACAGTTTGTACTTGCTACACCCATCATGTTTATCGGAGGTCGTGAAATTTTCCAAAGTGCCATCAGTGCGGCAAAAGTAAAAGCTACCAATATGGATACCCTTATTGCGATCGGGACGTTTGCGGCATGGATTTATTCCACAGTGGTGACATTTTATCCGGCAGCATTTGCCGGAGTTGAAGGAGGTACGGAAGTATACTTTGAAGCGGCCGTCTTTATTATATTCTTTATAATGCTCGGTCGCTTATTGGAAATGAGATCAAAAGGTCAAGCTGCGGATGCCATAAAAGCACTGCTTCACCTTCAGGCGAAAGAAGCTACTGTCGTCCGTGACGGAAATGAGCAGACAATTCCCGTTGATCAGGTCATGGTCGGTGATATTATCATTGTCAAGCCCGGACAGAAACTGCCGGTCGACGGTGTGATCGTTGAAGGGGCATCCACCATAGATGAGTCCATGGTAACGGGAGAATCTCTTCCTGTCGAAAAGAAAAAAAATGATGAAGTGATCGGTGCCACAATAAATAAATCCGGAGCATTCAGATACAAGGCAACCAAAGTCGGAGCCGATACGCTACTTGCCCAGATTATTCAAATGGTCGAGGAAGCACAAGCCACAGAAGCACCTATACAAAGACTTGCAGATAAAGTCGCTTCAGTGTTTGTACCTATTGTTATCGTGACAGCCTTTATTGCATGGTTTTTTTGGTATTTCCTGGCACCTCAACTTGGTCTTATCTCTGATGCCAATACGTTTCAGCTTGCGACTTATATTGCCATAACTGTCCTGATTATAGCCTGTCCCTGTGCTCTTGGACTTGCCACTCCGACAGCCGTCATGGTCGGGACCGGTCGTGCAGCTCAACAGGGAATTCTCGTCAAAGATGCACAGGCTCTTGAAGTCGCACACAAGCTTGATATTATTGTCTTTGATAAGACAGGAACACTTACAAAAGGCACTCCCGAAGTGCAAACGTTGGAACTTGCAGATCAGTCCTATGAGCCACTTCTCTACTCTATCGAAAAAGAGTCGCATCATCCGCTTGCAGAAGCAGTAGTTCAGTATCTCAAAAGCAAAAAGGTTTCTTTGATGAAGGTGCACAATTTTAATGATATTTCAGGGAAAGGCGTAGAAGCTGATATACAGGATAAAAAAATTCTCGTCGGTACCGAACGCCTCATGGAAGAAAAATCCATCATGATTCCGGATAATTACAATAACCTGGCGAAATCACTTCGGACTAAAGCACAAACGGTTTCATTCCTTGCAGTCGACGCAGCGGTACGTGGAGTTATCGGGATATCGGATACAATCAAAGAAGATGCAAAGGCTGCCGTAGCAAGTCTTCAGGACATGGGTTTACGTACGGTGATGATTACCGGAGATAATAGCATGACTGCTCAGGCTGTAGCAAAAGAATTGGGTATCGATGAGGTTCTTGCAGAAGTACTTCCCGGGGATAAAGCTGCCAAAGTAAAAGAATTGCAAAAAGAGGGAACTCTTGTTGCCATGGTTGGTGACGGTATCAATGATGCTCCTGCTCTTGCTCAGGCTGATGTCGGGATTGCCATGGGAACGGGAACGGATGTTGCAATTGCAACGGGAGATATTGTCCTTATTAAGGGAACTCTTGAAAAAGTAGTTGAGTCAATTGATGTTTCAAAAAAGACATTGCGTATCATCAAACAAAATCTCTTTTGGGCCTTCGGGTACAATGTTATCGGAATTCCGGTTGCGGCAGGAATACTTCTTGTCCCGTTTGGATTACTGCTCTCCCCGATTATTGCCAGCATAGCGATGGCGTTCAGTTCAATATCTGTCGTATCGAACAGTTTGCGATTACGTTATTTAGTTAAGTAATTGTTACACATTCCTCATATTGGGTTCGTATACTCTCTGAATTGTTCATTCAGTTTAGTATATGAACTTAAGGGAGGTAAAATCATTTGTACAGGAACGTGATTGGAGGATTATGGTCACGGCATTGGGACTGGTTGCAATTGCATTTATACAACCCCCAAATGATACTGATACAATCCTTGAACGGTGCATGGATCAGGCAGCTCAGGAAGACATGTCGGATATATCTCAGGTTCGGGCAGGAGAGGTCGCTCGGTGCTATGAGGAAGTGAGGCAAAATAGCTTTTCTCCATTATCTATTTATCCTTCGGAAGCTGAAGATATACAATAATGGCCAGTAGTAGAAAAATCAAAAATGGCAGTATCTGGAGGAATATCAAACTCAAAAGAGCAAGGACAGCAAACCCGATAAGGAACCCCTTTAAGGATTTATTTTCTCCGGTTACTTTGTTTATATATTCCAGAATGGTGTTCATAGTACTATTGTAACAAAGCCTAAACCTCATAGAGTGCATACTGCTTTTGGTTCTTTTGCTGAATCAGCACGTGACGGGATACATTGAAAACCGGAACTTTTTCATTTAATGTTCCTTTTGGGCTTCCGTGGTGGGCGTGTCCGTGGAAAATGACAGAAGCTCCGTAACGATTTATAGGACTGGCAAGACGGGAGCAGCCAAGGAACGGATAAATTTCGTTCGGTTCACCTTTGATCGTTTCTGCAATTGGGGCATAATGCATAAGGACAACTTTCTTATCAGTCGATACTCTCGATAATGCTTTTTCAAGCCGTACGGATTCATTAATACTTTCCTGAACGAAATCTTTGAGAACACTTTCTCCCCAGGGAGTCAGCATGTAATTGTCAAAACCGCCTGCAAATCCTTTAATTCCGGCAAATCCGACATCCTGAATCACAACTGAGTCTCCGTCAAGTATCGGGATGTGTGCCTGGTGAAACATTTCTTTTAATTTATTTTCTTTACCGCTTTCAACGTCATGGTTTCCGAGAACCGCTACAACAGGAATGCTGCATGACTGTAGATCTTCGAGAAGAATCTCTGCTTCACTCTCAAGTCCGCGATCTGTCAGATCTCCGCAAAGCAGTAGTACGTCAGCATTTGAAGACAGCTCTCTAAATATTGGTGCAAATGTTCCCTGTTCTTCTCTGACATGAAGGTCAGCCATTGCTGCAATTTTCATGATTTACGTTCAAAAAACTGTGTAATATCTTTGTAACCCCAGTCCGTGTACGCAATTTCGTATTGGCGATGAGATAAAATTGATCCGCGGCATACTTTATCTTCAGGAGGCGGGATAGCCATCTGGTGTCTGACACGAGACAACAATTCCTGCATAAGCCATTTGGGTACGATATGGCGATCTGCAGGATATGTGAACCGAAATAGCAGCAGTTGAATCAGGAGAATTTCCCAATATGTTTCCATGTGTGTGAGCACGCGTTCCCATGCAAGTGACTCGCCGCATCGCAGAATCAAATGAGTCACATCCGCACCGTCAAACTGACTGCGGCCCATACGGTAAGACTTGCTCACGATAAGTTCTTCCGGAGGAGTAATTGCAATTTCCATTCCGAGTACTTGTCCGTGCGGAGCACGATTGAACCAATCATCAGTTATCGGCCACATGCTCGGAATCGAGCCAAAAATGATGTCCGCAAAAAATTTCCCTTGATACACTTTTGCCAGCCAGCGATCATCCTTTATGGATACTTTGAATCCGTTATCCTGAAAGTTTTTTAAAATGCGTGGATAATCACCGGGTTTGCAGAAAATATCAATATCTTTTGTAGGCCGATCGATTCCGGTATAGAATTTGACAGCATATGTACCTCCGACAGCAAACGGAATATCAAACTCAATGAGTGTTTTTAAAAATACCCGATAAAATTGTTCAGCTTTTTTCTCATATTCAGGGGTAATCCCGATACTTGTCATGAGGAGATAATAGGGAGAATATGTAAAGATTCACGCTGGAAATGCATGAAAATTCTGTAAATAGCTTTACAAAAGTGATCATGATAGAATAACGATATGAAAATCGGAATCCTGGGAGGGACATTCGATCCACCTCACGTCGGCCATATGATAGTTGCGAGTCAAATCAAGGAACGATTGGGTTTCGATCGGATATGGCTTATGCCTGTCGCTTCCCACGCCTTTGACAAAAAGCTTTCTGCAGCAGTGCATCGTTTGGAAATGACCGGAATTGTCTCATATGACGGTATTGTTGCTTCTGATTATGAAATTAAGCTTGGTGGTGTCAGCTCGACATACCATACGATGAAATATCTTCGTGAAGAGTATCCCCAAGATACATTCTATTTTTGCATGGGATCAGATCTTCTGAACGATTTTCATAAATGGAATGACTGGAAGGCGCTCGTATCAGAAAATAATTTTGTCATTTATCCGCGCGGTCGAGATTTTGAGCATCTTGAAAGGAAAGTCAGGGATGTCATGGGGAGAGACCAGATGTCACACATCACGATCATTGAAGGTGAAGACGTCGTTATAACCAATGTCTCCTCTACTCTGGTGCGGAGTCGTCTTAAAGAAAATCAATCAGTCAAATATCTTCTTCCGGAAGAAATTATTTCATATATTACAATTCACAACCTTTATAAATGAATACTGTCCCCTCAATCCAGACTACAGCAGAGGTCGCACTTTCCAAAGCATTTATTCAAACGACACTAAAAGATGCAAATCATATCAATGCGATCATTGCCGTGTCCGGAGGAATTGATTCGGCAACGTCGTTATATCTCCTGAAGGAAGCGTTACCCAAAAAAAATATTTTTGTCGTGCATCTGTATTACTACGAGAAGTCTATACAATCGTTCCGTGAAGTTATTGATCCTTTGTCTCTCCCCGAAGAAAACATTCTCCTCTACTCTATTCAGGATGTTGTTGACGCAACAGTTAAAAATGTATCGGCGGAAAAAGATCCTGTCAGAAAAGGCAATATCATGGCAAGAGTACGGATGATACATCTGTTTGACTTGGCAAAAAAATACAAAGCACTGGTATGCGGTACTGAAAACCGTTCTGAGTACTATCTGGGATACTTTACCCGTTTCGGAGATGTCGCCTCAGACTTTGAACTTATTAATCATCTGTATAAGACACAGGTACGACAACTTGCATCTTATCTCAGTGTTCCTCAATCAGTTATCGATGCCGAACCTTCGGCTGGTTTGTGGGAGGGACAAACTGATGAAAAGGAGCTGGGCTTTTCATATGAAGAGGCTGATCAGGTCCTGTACCTTCATTTTGAAAAAGGCATGTCTGAGGTCGAAATACGGGAAAAGGGATTTGAAAATGCTCCTTCTATTCTCAGTATCGTACAAAAAAACAGCTTCAAACACAAAGTGCCTTATGTGATGGGGTAGAAAATATGACATACTATGCATATGGACACAGGAAGTTTAGGGTTTAGCATTCCTTCACTATTTGACATCATTGAGTTTGTGCTTTTTAAAGCGATTCCGGTCACCGTTATATTGTTACTTCTTCTTTCTTGGGGTATCCGCTTCAAAACCCGGACGAATACAAATGCTTTATTCTCTGCAAACGGAGTAATTGCGATAATTCTTATCGTTTTATACGGTTCAGTTTCCGGTATCAATTTTTTTTCGGGCTTACTGTTTGTAGCCATATTTATTGTTGTCTTTCTCAGTATCTGCAGTCTTTTTGTAAATATTTTTTATCGCCTTTATGATCGTAACAAATCTTATGCCTTGACATACAGCCTAATTCTTATTGCGCTATTTCTTTTCTTTTATCCGAAAGAACAGAACTGGTACCGAAATGAAGAAGAACGTACAGTTCCTGCAGTATCCTGTGAATGCCTCGGATTTTCAGAAGAAAAATTGTATGAATCAGAGTATGATTTTAATGAAGCCCGTTGTTTCGGGATACCGTTACAATGCCGTGAAAGTATGCAGGATCGATGTCCGTTTCTGCCTCCCGAAGAAGAATGTATCAGCATAGATGTCTATGATTTATCTTAATATCTGACCAGCCGGGCGATTTTTTCTTTCAATTCCTCTACTCCTTCTCCGGTTGCTGCTGATAGAAAGTGGTACTCCTGAATTTCAATATTCGAAATGATCTCCTGTTTATGTTGAGGTGTAATTTTATCTGTTTTATTGAAGACATACAGCTGTTTTTTATCACCGATGCCGAGTTCTTCCAAAATGCCGTTTACGACACTAATCTTTTCATACATTTTGGGATCAGCTGCGTCAATTACATGCATCAGAAGGTCGGCATGAACGGATTCCATTAGGGTTGACTTAAACGCATCAATAAGAGAAGGCGGAAGATTTTGGATAAATCCGATAGTATCTGAAATCATAATCTCCTGTCGTATGGATGGAAGATAAAGCTTTCCGACAGTGCTATCAAGCGTTGCAAACAGGACATCTTTTGCTAGTTTTTCTTTTTTTGCAAGATTGTTGAACAGTGTTGTTTTCCCTGCATTGGTATAGCCGACAATGGAAACGGTTTTAAATCCGATCTGTTTCCGTCTTTCAAGTTGCCTTTCGCGGTTTTTGGTCAGTTCGGATAATTTATCGCGTGTTGATTTAATTGCATCCCGCCAGTGGCGTTTCATAAGCTCGACATTCGTTTCACCCGCTCCTCTTGTCCCGATACCTCCTGCTTGACGCCCTAGCTCTTCTGAGAGGCCATACATGCGCGGTCCCATATGATGCATTTGAGCAAGCTGGATCTGAAGTTTTGCTTCCGTTGTCCTTGCATGTTTTGCAAAAATATTCAGAATTAAATCAACTCGATCCCACACTTCAATATTCGGATTGACTTTCCAGTAGCGCTGAAGCAGTTTGTATTGCTGAGTTGATGTAGCAATCCCGTTTATGATGACAATATCAATTTTATACTTTTCAAAAAGTACTGCAATCTCCTCTGCTTTTCCTGATCCGATATACGTTCCGGGATGGGGATTTGCCCGTCTTTGGATTATTTCAACAATCTTCCCTCCTCCCAATGTCCCGATCAGTGATACCATTTCATCAAGATCTTGTTTTGCATCTTCCCGTCTGACAGTCGGAGGCACGACATCAATCAAAATGTATTTTTTTTCTCCAAAGTTCTGCATGGTGTAATTATATGATACGTTTTGTTATTGTGGGCGTGAAAAGAGCGTGTTACAATATTCTCAAGAAATGCCAATACAAACTGATATTGCCCGGCTTCTTTCCTACAAAGCCGGCGAACATCTTGCTCTTGCAAAAAAAGCTGCTGAAGAAGTCAGTGATCAGATCGAAATTGAACAAAGTATTCAAGCGGTAATCCTTTTCCAGACTGCTATGGAAGCTATAATCAATGAGGAGGTTTTCAATCATCCTCTTCTTGAAGAAGTCAAACTTGAAGAGTATGCACTGAATAAACGATATAAATCGCTATCTTTTAAAAACAAATGGCGAAAAGCATATGAGACTCTTCAGATCAAAGACACTGAGCACATTGAAGAATATCTGCAGTTTTACTCAAAGTATCGCAGTCCGATATCACACCCCAGAAGCAGGTATCAATCACTTGATAAGTACACGTATAAAAATGTTTGCGAAGGAATCGAATCGGGATGGTATGCAGCACAGCTTTTGTTTGCAATCCTCGGAAAAGAACTTACTTCATGGAATGAATACGCAAAAAGAATCAAAATAAAATGAATTTTCTATAAGATACATTCTTACATGGATTTTATCACCTTATAACGCTACCTTGTGGTGCTTCTTATATTCTAGAAGCATGAGAAGAATTTGGAATATACTAACGGATACAGATGTCCGCAATAATGTGATACTTATTTTCAGTCTCATTTACGGAGGGTACTTCGGCTTTTATAACGGTTTACCGATCATGCTTGATCTTTCATATATCTTGGCCACATTCTGGCTTATGCTTTTGGGACTTGCAGTAATGGTGATGGTTATAAAAATTATTATGTTGGCGTTTTTCGGAATGAAGGGATTCGTTCTTTGGGCTCACAACAAGATCACGGAGTCACTACAGCCTTTCGGCTGGCGTGTACAGTCCGCAAGATGAAGTGCTATTGAGCCACTGGAAGACTAGTAGGAAGTTCGTACGCAATCCCGTTTACTACAATCCGATGCGCATCTCCCTCAAGAGGCGCGATATGAGGAGTTGCTGCAAGTATCCGGTTTCTTCTTGATAGCATTCTCAAAAAACCTGGGATATAAGTATTATGATGAAAAAAAGTGAAAGTAACAGGTCTGTCGGCGGGGTCTATGTTTGCATTGTTCCATGATTGATCTATCATAGCCTGAGTGATCAGTCCTGCCGTATCGAATGGTCTTTCCGTTTGCCCGTCAAAATGACTTGGTGCAGGAGTTATAAAAGGCCGCTCTACAATATTGTCACCATAGGCAAGATAGGTATAATGCTTTTTCGCAGCTTTTGCTAATGCTTCATTGTCAAGAGCAAGTTCGGATTGTGAAACAACAATATCTCCCCGAAACAGATGATATGTCGTATTATTGTCGAAATCTGTTTGTGGTGTGTACTTCCCGGCAATTACCCGGCCCGGAGAGTCGGGAGCCTGCTGAATCCCGGCAACATGCAATCCGTCATGCCAGGCGACAACGGTACCGAGAGCATGTGCAATTTCCGGTTTTCGTGTATCAGTCGGGTCTGTACCATACATGAGAGCCACTTCATTGAGAGGCCAGCGTACAACATTCCAACTCAGATCATTGAATTGAAGTTCGGGCAGCTGTACGGGAAGTCCAATCACCTCATGCAATCGTTCCTGCATCTCGTCTGCTTGCATCTGATCATATACAACCGGTGCTTCAGATGGAAGGCAGTGGTCGAATATTGCCATATCAGTATGTTTTCCGAAGTCGGTCGCGTGTCTTGCAAGGTATTCACTCATATTGGTTGGATTATAATTCTCTTTGTAAGAAATAGCAATGTTCGTCACACATGTTTTACATATATGATATTCATATGTCTTATAGTATCTAAAAAGACCTTGTAATCTGGTATAATATACACATCCAGTATGTATTTTGGATACAACTTATAGTCTCAAAGGAGAACGAAGATGTTGAAGAAGTACTGGTACCTATTGCTGTTTGTGTTTCTGTTGCCTGTTCTGGGATGCGCACTTGGTTCTCAAGTTGCTCCCAGTCCGACAACGGAAACAGAGGCTTCAACGCCTACAGTCATTCCGTCTCCGACCCCTTGTACGGGTTCGGCTGTCGGTCCCCGGAACCTTTTGGTAATTCGGGATTGCCCGACTGAGCTTAGCGGAACACAGCAAATGATGACCGTTACGGTACGGGTTAGTAATCGCTCAAGCCGCGCGGTTATCATAACAACGGACCAGGGCACTTTTGAGGTTGGAGCAGGTGCGGACATGGATGTCGCGAATACTGCCCGGCCGGTCGGCTGGTCCCTGAAGTAGCAACAGTCTAAATAGCTACAACACCGTGGAGTGACAACAATTCTTAACCGGCAGCGTATAGCTTCCGGAGCGGGATATCATGTTGCTCCACGGTGTCATTCTCTTTCTGTCGGGATCTTCCTTTTAAAGCTGATAAGAATAATTGACACAAGCAATACTACAATCCCCATGATATTAGCCATAGTGAGCTGCTGTGGTGCTCCGTATGGATTGAGTGGCGTAACTGCAATCAGTATGCTTACAACAGGAAACATGAGCTCAGCTATTGTAGATACTTTTGCTTCAGTAGCCTGGAGCCCTTTGTAATAGAGATATATTGCTATAGCTCCTCCGGTCAGCGCAGCAATGACTACGAATCTCCAAATTTGATCATATCCGAGATTCAAGACATTGTAAGTCTCTCCCAGGAATAATGAAAAGATATAAGCAACGGGTACTGCCAACAGAAATCGAAGCGCAGAAACTGCAGGAAACGGTAGTTTACTCAACGAATACTTGCTGAGTACTGTCCCCGATCCCCAGGCAGCAGCAGCACCGAGAGCCAATATAAACACAAGTTCCTTTCCCACAAACTGCAGTTTCACCGGAGTAAATCCGAAGCTGATCAGATAACTGCCGAATAATGCAGAGGCGGTAAGAGCAGCAAACCTTCTTGAGATTTTTTCTTTCAGAAATATTGCTGAAAACAGGATTACAAATACTGGTTGGAGTTTTTGCAACAGTATGGGGGTCACAAAATCAAATTCCGCAAAGCTTTTTGCAAGAGCTTCCGTAAAAAGGATGGTGCCTGCAACACTGCTGACCACTGTCATCGCAAGCAGTATCCCCCACTCTTTCATTGTGAGAGATTGTATTTTTCTCAGATATTTGAAAAAGAATGGACTCAAAAACAAGAAACCGATAGCATGCTCGATCATGACAATACTGGCTGGAGGGATAGTGAATGTTAGTTGTGTTCGGAAAATGGCATCAATTGCCCAGAGAGATGCCGCGATCATGATAAACACGGGCGCGATTCGTGATTGAGACATAAATATAGTCTAAAATTAGTAATGCAGTTCGATCAGGAAGTTTTATTACACAAGAAGATACTACATACTCTCCACCATGGCATGGAGAATGAATAGTTGCCTTCTTTCACCACGTATTAGATTACGGATCAATCTAAACGTGGTTGGAACGTTTGCAGCATAGCTGTATTACGCTCCATCCGGACTGTACCGTCGGTCGCGGAATCTAACCGCAGTCGTGCTTTTTACGGCTCGTGGACTCGCTTGACCGGCCGAAGTCCGAAATATTCGGACGAAGGCGGTTGGGCTATACCACCGATTGGGAATTATCCGACAATAATCGGACTCACCCTACCCTGAAGGAACATCCTTAGTATACACAATTATTTCCGGATTGATGTGTTGATGTCTTGTTTTTGTATTTAAGTTTCAGTAGTATATACATATCCCTATGAGGAAACTTCACATTAATCACAATATCTACGGTGCCTTCTTTTTGTTGGTGATTATAGGTCTGACGGCAGTTACTTACTTCACAACGAGCAGTAATCAGAACACACACACAGTGCAGTCTCAGGCAGCAGGAACATGCGGTACAAACTGCGACAACAAAAGCGTTTGGATCAGTGATTGTTTGAGGTACAATGGGAGCGACAAAACAGCACAATGTAATGACTGGTTTAATGCTGAATGTTCCGCGTGTGGGAATACCGTCCCGACTCCGGATACGGGCGGAGGGAGTGATACCGGAGACAACACAGTCCCGTTCGATCCAACTGCCACAGCAAATGATCCCGCCGTTCAAAATTTATGCGGCGCTAACCCGAATGATCCTCGTTGCTGCAAGATCAATGAATGGAAAAATGCAAATTTAGGAACAAACTTCAAAACATGCTCGGGCAGCACGGGAGGAACAGGTAATACGGGTAATCCCACAGCAGCACCGACGCTCGTTGCAGGCAGTGCCGGAAGCTGCAACAACGGGCAAATCCCGAACGGATACTGGGCATGTTTTAGCCGAACTGAGGTGATTCAGTGTGTGAACGGTTCGTATCAAAATAAAACCAGCTGTACGAGTTGTGCCGGTATCAGCGCAAATAAAAGCAGTATCTGTACAGGCAGTGCTGCTGTTCCCGGCAAATGCGATAGTCCTGAAATATGGTGTGCAACTTTGAGTAAGTGTACCGGAAGGACAAGCTGCCCTACTCCGACACCCGTTCCCGGCCAATGTGACAGTCCGGAAGTGTGGTGCTCTACACTCAATAAATGTACCGGAAGAACCAGTTGTCCTACTCCTACCCCACCCCGTGGGCAATGTGCAAGTCCTGAGATTTGGTGTGCATCTTTGAACAAGTGTATGGGACGAACTGCCTGTACGCAAACACCATGTGATCTGAATAATCCATCATATACCAAATGTCCGGCTGCGAACAACCAATGTATCACTCGTGATGACTGTAATCAGCTTTCTGCTGCAAATGCCAATAAGACACCCTGTGATCAAGGGAATGCATCTTACACCATTTGTCCCGCTGCCGGTAATAAATGTATTACCCGTGATGACTGTAATACCTTAAGTAGGAATGCAGCTCTTTCACCTACACCGACAGTAGTTCAGACTGCAAATCCGAATGCATGTGGACAGCCGGGAGCTTCATGTTGTAGTACGGTCTTCGGCGGCTCGGCCTGTTTGACAAACGGATATGAATGTATCGCAGGAAAATGTCGGGTCGGATATGCAGGATTTGATGATTCCAGTGTCACTCAAGTACAGACACAGCTTTCTAAGTGTACAGCAAATACATCTTCTCCTCAGTGTCAGCCGGAAGTTATTACGGTCCAGCAGGAGTTAATATTTAACGGTTGTGTTCCGCTAACCAACGGAGCCGGCTTTATGTGCGCGGAGTAACCTATGAACAAACTCAAACTAAAACACAGATTGATTATGATTCTTGCCATTGTAATCTCCTTAGGAGCTACCACAACGGTCTCTCCCCGCCTTTTTATTGCTGACTCTCCTCAGGTAAATTCTCAGTTTATTGCTGAGCTAAAGAACATCCCATCGGACACAATCGCTTTTTTCCGAAACATCGGTGCCAGTCCTGCAGAGCGTGAAATTGCTGAACTTGAGAGAAAATCCATTCCTGGGACGCCTGTTGATGCAGAGTTCCAGGCAATAGCTCCGGGCGTGCAAGCTGCTGAATCGGCTCAAGAGGGTGAGTCATATATCAAAGTAGATGCCGGAACCAAACTTGAGGTCCGTACGGTCACTCTTGATGATGGGCGCCGTGTCAAAGTATATATCCCCATACAGTAAATTTGTTCTTTCTTCTTTTAGCGGATATAATACGGTATGAAATACAAAATGCTAGCTTTGGATATCGATGATACGATTGTTACGGAGGCCGGTATGGAGGTTTCTCCGAAAGTCTACGATGCTCTTCAGAAAGCATCAGAAATATTGACCATCACCTTCGTGACCGCCCGCGCCATCAACCGTTTTCAACAATTTCTCGAGAACTTGAATCTCCCGAAAGGCTATCATGTTGTGGAAAACGGCGCAAAAGTTCTTGATCCTCAAGGCAACTTGGAATTTGACCTTTCTCTTCCTCATGACGAAGTTGAGGAAATAATAAATGCTGCAGAACCGTATTATCTTGAAATGGGGTTTCTGGTTGATGAGTACTGGAAAGATGATGCTCTGACGGTCGGTCCTGAAAATACTGTGACTGGAGTATCCTTTACTTGCTCATCAGAAACACAAGCACAGCTTTTGGAAGAAGCCGTCAATCAGCTTCCGCATGATTATGCATTGTATATCGGTAAACACTGGACCAATCCTGATGAGTGGAAAGGAATTCTCGTGTTTCATAAAGATGCAACAAAAGGAAACGGAATGAGATATATTCAGAAAAAATTAGGGATAAAACCTTCTGAAACTATTGCGGTCGGTGACGGTGCGACTGATATTCATATGTTTGATGCGGCGGGAGTAAAAGTTGCAATGGGAAATGCAGTTCCGGAACTTATCAACGCTGCTGATTTTGTTGCACCGGATGTGCAGGAAGAAGGAATTCTGGAAGTTTTCAATAAACTTGTTTTTACTAACTTCCCCAAAAAAAAGCGCTCCTGAACGAAGCGCTTCTAGTATGACTATGTGGTAGATCTCCTTAGGGCAGCAATGCATCGGTCATTATCTGGGCAATCATCGCTATTTGTCGTTGAGCTCTCAGTTGATACGTATAGGATTGTTCATAATCCCCGTTTGCATATGCTTCAATAGAGCCTCTCAGATAGTTTACATGTTGTCTCAGTACATCATCTACGGCTTCTCTCGGAAGATTTGTCTCTTCAGCAATCATCTCCGATGCTTGGATGATGTTTCGGTGTATTCCAACAAGAGCTTCATTCTGTATACGTTCATCATTGTTCTTGAGCCCTTCTGTATATCGTATAAACTGGTTCATTGACTCGGTCCAGTAGGAATTAAAAACCTCCTGTGTCTGAGAACCGAATTCTGTTCCGATAAGGTCAGATATTTGCTGACTGACTTCCCGTAGTGCTCGGGCTGATGCGTTCTGATCTGCACTATCAATGTACTGATTTCTCATACTTTCAGCAAGAAGGTCAGTATGCTGTACATGTGATGAGATCATCTGTACCAGAACATCACTCTGACTCATTGATCCCTGGGTCATTTCACTCGGCGTAAGCGAGGGGATGGGTGTCACAGCTGATTGTGCTCTTGCTGTTTGAGCACCGATAATAATTGCACAGACAAAAGCGAGGGCTGAAAGTGCATATGTAATTTTTTTCATACGAGCATCTCCTTTCGGGTATAAAACGTATAACGTCTCTTCGTACATCGATCATATTTATCATTCCAGTACACAGAGGAAAGTAGTGAATGATTTCTGTATGTCTGAAAATGCTTTTTATTGAATATCATCATAATAATGAAATTGATAACGTTCCTCATCATAGCGAAGGTATGAAAGTATCAAAGAAGTATGCTGTAAGATGATTGTAATAATTACTCGGTTTGAAGATAGGCTTCAACATCAAATTTCCGTTTCAGACCGTTGGCATTCATGTATCTGATTTTTCCGAAGATCGGTCGCTCAAACCAAGCACGATCATGGACTCCTCCAATTGACCATGCACAGCCGACATAGCCGTTGGGATCGCGGCCGTCAAGCTCATATGTATCATTCAGATATACTGCTATTTCCATGGCCAGTTCCGGTGTTCTTGTCCACTCCAATATCTTTTTCGCCCAGTACATACGCATATATCCATGCATCTTTCCTTTTTGAACCATATCTGTCTGTGCTTTATTCCAGATTTCATCATGCGTTTGGCCTGTTTCCAGTTCTTCTTTTGTATAGAGATATTCCCGCTTGT
The DNA here is from genome assembly GCA_964394215.1 of uncultured Gammaproteobacteria bacterium. Taxonomy (GTDB): domain Bacteria; phylum Patescibacteriota; class Microgenomatia; order UBA1406; family GWC2-37-13; genus UBA1450. Next base: position 923 of record CAYMVU010000025.1, on the reverse strand, counting down.
CTTGTGCATGTTCCAATAAGCTCTGTTTTGCCCAGTCAGGGAAACCCTTATATGAATCGTAGTTCGTGTTGTAGTAGCAGAAGTTGTCCGCAAGCTCCCGTCTGACGATAAGTTCTTCCAAAAAAGCTTCCTTATCAGCTGTCGGGCCATCGGAATTTCGTACTGCAAGCGCTGCGTATTGCGCGGAAAGCTGTCCGAAATGCAAATAAGGAGAGAGATTTGACTGCCCGTCCTCGTTGGGATTATTTCTTCTATCATGATATCCATTGAGTTTTGTGTTGATGAACTGCTCAAGCATTTTTTTTGCGGCTGTTTCACCCGGATCTATCCAAGTGGCGGGCTTGACATCAGTGCTGCATGAAAGGCCTTTGTAAAGATCTTTCCATCGAGTCTTTTGATACGCAGCAGCATGCCTTTTATTCTTTTTGATCTTTGGGAAAGGCGTCAGAAATGTATCTAGTTTCTTCTGAATCTTCGGTCGAATAGTATATGCTGCAAATTCCTGCTTCGGAGATGCTTCCCACACAGGCACAATATTATGAGCATCGACTTCATGCATTGGGATAGTGATCATTTCTGATACTTCTTCTCTCCATTTTTTTCCGATTCGGAGCGGTGAGAAATCTGTTACCAGTTCTTTAACGTCAAACTGTTTTACAAGTTTCGGAATTTCCTGTATAGGGTTCCCGATGTGTAGGATAAAGGGAATACTACGCTTTTGAAAAGACTTCTCTACTTCCTGTAATCCTTTGATCATAAAATCATATTGCCTCCACGTCGCACCGGGGTAATCAGGAGCAAGTACAAAGAAAACAACAAGAGGTATATCAGAATTCTGAGCTAACTCCTGAGCATAGAGAAGTGCCCAGTTCTCCTCTACTCTCTGATCACGGCTCATCCAGTAAGCGATAACAGATCCACCT
>CAYMVU010000024.1:0-17311 GCA_964394215.1 uncultured Gammaproteobacteria bacterium | reverse complement strand
GAGCGGAGTACGGGACTCGAACCCGTGACCTTCTCTTTGGAAAAGAGACATTCTACCAACTGAACTAACTCCGCATCTAAACGATTGCTGAGACGTTGAAACAAATGCTGTTTCTTACGTCTCGCAAGTTGTGAACTATTATACCAAATACTTCTTCATTTTCTCAATATGGAGAAAATGCCTCTAAAAGAAACCTAAATACTAAAATAAACGATCGTTTCAAATAATGATCAAAACACCGACAAAAAGAGTATCTAGGTTGATACAGCAATGTTCATTGCTCTTCCTGAGATAGGGGAGTCCGTCACCAAAACACGCTTATTTCCCACGACTTCGGCAGGTATAGCTTCATACACGGAAGCTCCGAACTTCCGTATCGCATCAAGATGAATCCCGGCCTTGTGTGCGAAGGCATTTTCCTGATTCGTGATGAGATTGAAAGGCGTATCCATCGTACAGACCGATGCCAAGTAGTACTCTGCAGTAGTCAGAAGCGATAGATCATACCGTGCCGCTCGCTCCGCTGCCAATGAGTGAACATTCACCAGAAAACTGCTCAAAGGTGTAATTCCCGTCCGCTCTCCGATACCAAGAAGCGTCGTATCAACCCAATTTGCGCCTGCCATGACAGCCCACACCGCGTTGCTTACAGCATTTCCGAGATCATTGTGCATATGCACCTCGATATCACGATCCGTAAGAGACCGTAAAAACTGCACCTGCTCATACACCTGCCAGCTATGAGTATTGCCGAGCGTATCAGCAACTCCGATCCGGTTGACCTGAAGAGAACTTGCAAATCCGACAATCTCACTGCTTATTTCAGATGACTGATTGAAATAGTCCTCGATACTGACCCGTACCTCAAGTCCGGCTGCCTGAGCTCGCTTAATATTTGTGCGAAGCTCACTCATGTAATCTTTGACAGTATGACCCATTCGCTCAATTCGCCTTTCGTCTGCCGTACAGAGAAGATTCACCCCCGCGATATCAAGCTCAAGCGCCGCATCAAGATCATTAGAGCGGTTCCTGATATGGCAAAGCACCTTCGAGCTCTCAAACTCCAGCTCCAGGACCGCGTCAATCATCTCACGAAGATGAGGATTTATCGGATTGCCAAGCTCAATATACTCCACACCGATCCGATCCAGATGATGAGCGATCTGCTGTGCTTCCGTCACTGAAAAATCACTACGCACAAACTGAAGACCCTCACGCAAAGTCGTATCAATGGTTCCCTTGAAATTAGTTTGAAATGTATTCTGAGATATCATAGTCATGAATTCAGCTGACGCAGCTGCTGAAGGAGTGATAACCGAGCTCTCCGATTATTTTCAATACTCAAACCGTTCCGGCCGGCACTCTCACAATGGTGGTCTTCGAAATGATGCCTCACACAAAGAGCCCGTCCGTTTGACGGATCATCATAGAGAGGATAGGTGCGGTCATGATTGTAATGGGCTGCCTGAAGTGGTCCGGCACAATCATCACCCATGACACACCCGCCATCGCGTTCGATAATTACCTGCCTTGTCCCGGTGCTGAATGCACCCATACATAATCCTATCCCGGCAATCCCGATGATGCCCAAGGTGACCCAACCGTACCGTCGTTCATTCGTGTATTGCTTTGTCTCAACCATATTCTGAATACTGAAATCGCTAATAGTCATAAAAGATTATTGTAGATCGAACTCACAGGAAAGCAATTTTTTCATAAAAAATACAAAAATCATGAATAAATGTTAAAATATTAACATGATAACAGTTCCTGAAGTCGTAAGAACGATAGTCAAAAACTCCCCGTATCTTGCCGAAGGCATGTCCCGGAATATAATAAACCTCTCAGGACTTGCCCGTGACATCCAAAGTGAAGTAGAGGAGAAGACCATGAAGGAGGTGCAGATAGGCTCGATTATTATGGCTCTCAAAAGACTGCAGGAAGATATACAGGGAAATGAAAGCTCCCAAATATTTCACTCACATCCGGAAATTATTGTAAGATCAAATCTTTTTGAGATCACAGTACCCAAAAACGAGGAAAACATTCAAAATCAGCAGAAATTATTGCAGTACGCAAGCAATCATCCGGAGTTTTTTTCCACAATAACAAGCGGCGTTTTTGAAACCACCATCATTGCCGGGATCGAAGCACGGGAGACTATACACTTGCTGTATGACGAGAAGAACACTATCTCGGAGCTTGATCAGCTGTCATCAATCACCATCAAGTTCTCCAAAGATATTATCGATACGCCGGGAATATACTCCATGATATTGAAAACCCTTGCGTGGGAAGGAATACCCTTCACGGAAATTGTATCGACATACTCCGAACTCACCATTATCGTCAAAAATGAATATGTCGCACAGGCTTTTTCGATGATAAAAGATGTGTTTTCTCCGTAAAGCCATAAAAAAATCGCCGCCTATCAATATGATTGACAAGCGGCGACTATAAGTTTCAATGTTAGATGATGATCTTCACGTACTTGTACGCCTCAAGATAGCGGTCACCTTCACCGGTCGTATCTTTAAAGTATTTATACAACCAGTCATCAGACTCGATCTGAGACATAAAGTTTTTGAGAAGTGCGATCTTTTCCGGCATTTTGGCCGTAATATCCACTTTCACATTAGGATTCTGAGTCTCAGCCATAAGAACTTCCAGAAGGAAATGACCTTCCAGACCCTCTTTGTGATGCTCAGGGAAAAAGAGCAAATCACGGCTGTACGGATAGGCAGCATCAAGTGCAGCCTGACCCACGACACGGTGATCCTTGTGGACATAATACATACCGCTCTGACGCTCAATAATAGCTTCAAAGCCGTTGTGTGTCAGCAAAAGATCAGGTTTCAGTTTACGGATAAAATAACTGATACGCTCGGTAAGCTGATTGTCATTGTTGTGGACATACCCGTCCCTAAAGTCAAGAAAATGACATTGGGAGCGGGGGATACCCACGTGATCAAGCGCTTTCATCTGCTCCTCATGACGGAGTTTTTTGAGCTCTTCAGGGTCCACGATATTACCGCGGCTTCCGTTGGAACCGTCTGTCACGATCAGCAAATTGATGTTTTCCGGCTTAATCCATCCTTTTTCGATAGCAATAAGCATCGTTCCTGAAAAATAATCCTCAAAGTCGTCCGGATGGGCGACTACGGCGAGAATTTTCTGTTTTCCTTTCAGGATTGTTTGTACTTTAATATTGGCATTCATATAGGTAATAAATGCAATTTTAACCTATCATAACAATATTTCATACACTATCATACTTAATGATACAGTATCTTAAATACTTTGTCAAGTATGTATTTAATATGTAAAAAGGGAGAATGGGTCCTTACTCTCTGACAGGGAGCAGAGAGTAAGGGATAGAGGTGGAGCTATTCTTCGCAAACGAAATTCGGAATACGATTGTATCCTGCCTGCACCGTAGTCGTATTTGACTCCGGAGAACAGGATTTTCCCCAGCCGACTACAGGCTTGGTATACAAGCTTGTGCCTGCCGGAACCGAAAGCGTCGAACCCGAGTACGTATATCCGCGTCGAATGTCATACGGCACGGCGTACGAATAGTAAATACTCGTACAGTTCGTGCAGCTGACGAAGACGCTGGCAGTACCCGGCGGAATCGGCGTCACCACGAAATGTTTCATGACCGATGGTATTACTATCGTTCGAAGAAACGGAGTATTCGTGGCTTTTACAGCCTCGCTCGGCGTAAATGACGGCACGGGGGTGCTCGTCACAAAGAGCGTCGACGTTGGTATCGCTGTCACGCGAAGCCTGTTAGCTTCAGCCGTTTGACCCATAAGGATCATACCGGCAAGAAATATAGCCAATAAAACTGCTATACGAATACGCATAGCTTACCTCCTCTAATTTTGAATGTTCATCTGCTGACCCGAACCCGTCAGCTTAGGTCCCTGTATATCCCGATATCGGCGCCCCTTGCATATAAATGCAAGCTTTGCCGTTATGCAGGATGAAAAAGAGTAGAGGAATCAACTCATTTTCACCGTGCACAAGACTGGAAATATGCGTATTAAATATGTATAATAACTTATAGTATTATATCAGACCACGTTTGGGATGATATGATGCGACTATGATTACTCGGCAATAAGTCGGCATTAGCTGCCGTTTTTAGCGCTGAATAGTCATCTTTGACAATCTGTAATCCTATACTCATCAAGGAGATTCAAATGATCGACGATCTATTCGAAGGAATCGAAGAGGAGCTCGACTCTGCTTATGCGGAAGAGCATGCAAACAGGCCAAATTGCCGTGATCCCATCACGGTTGAACATATCGGCCATGATATTGAGCATTTCAGCGATGAGCAAATTGCTCCGTACGTTCGACAGGAGATGCTGAATCTTCTCGGAAGCGGGAAGTACGATGTGAAGTATCAAAAACGACTGGGTAAGAGGATCAAAGGATCTGCTGCAATCGTGCATTTTTACGATCACGTCTTTGCTGACGACTCATTGCATCTTCTCTACTACAGTGCTCAGTTCTTAGGCAGTGTTTTGCGCTGGGAAATTCAGGCGGTATTTCATCTCCCCGAAATGTATCCCTACAACTGGGAAGAATAGGAGGTAATCTTATTGTCATGGCAGCCCGCTACAACGTGGCGGGCTGCCAACTACTCTTTGCGCAGTATACGCTTACGCTTGCGGAAGTACTTGCAAAAAGAAGCACTTTCACAATCCAGACCAACACAGAAAGGAAGTACTATGCAGAATTGCAGAAGCCCGACATTCTTCACACTCGTCACGAAGCCAATCAACCTCAACAAAATAAGGAGAACATCACATGAAGACCAAGATCGTCACATGGCTTGCAGTTCTCGGGCTTATCGCAGCAATGCTCCCGAAGCCCATTTACGCACAACAGGAGAACCCGCAACAGCTTATTGCACGTCTCCAACAAGACTACGCACAAGCAATCGCAGTTGGTTCAATGCAGGTAAGAGCGGCACAGACTGTGGAAGCACAGATTTTCGCCGAAACGGCGACCTCGTGTCAGCTGTATGCCTCAATGGACGAAGAAGTCCCTCCTGCAGACAGCTACAACCACAACTTCATGCTTGTGGAGGGAGACGCCATGTCAGGTTCACGTCTCTATCGGAGCAGTGCCGGCCATGCCCGCATCACCGCTGTCCAGCAAGGTAAGCCCGACGAAGGCAAGCCTTTTTACGGACAGTTCTGGGCACGATCTGACATCGATCAGACGGTGCTTGTCAGCGAAATCGGGCCGGACGGCAACGTTCGGGCTCAACATTTCTTTGACGTCACCGGCGACGGGAAGTGGCACCTCTGGCAGAACAGGATCGGCCAACTCACTCTCACGGTGAGCACTGATCAGAACGCACCAGAAATAGAAATCGACGCACTGCGAACCATCGTTTGTGATGTCGATTTTCAGTTTCTGCCGGCTCTCACCTCCAATGACCGCAATCCGCCTCAACCGCTTGACTGCGGCACCGGTCGAACCGGTCGCTGGAGGATAGGAAGCGAAACCAACCAACAGATCGAACAAGACTTACTTCTTACACCGGGATCGGTCACAAACCATCCGCAGAACAGTCAGTTCGCTTGCTGGGATCGCTTTCAAAGCTTCGCTATGAACCAACAGACAGGAGAACGTTTGGATTTCATGGGCGAAGACCGCGCTGCCAAAAGCGGCATAAAAGTGGTCGCTATCATGCTTGTCCCCGGGCAATCACTGCCTTGGTGGGCAGAAAGCGTGGTCGCAATCACCAGTCGTACAGCGGGAGTCGCAGTGCGGTATCTTGTGGCAATCTCGCCCTGGGCATTGCTCCTGGGGATCGGAATTGGTGTGATATGGATCGGGTGGCAGCTCTACCTCATGTCGGTAGATACGACGCCGATTTATCCGCCGGTGGAGCTCCAGTATTCCGGATCCGGGCGAACTGTTACGTTTCATTCTCAACAGCTTGCGCCTCACGATGTCGTCAACGCCGGACAGTTCTACCTCTATCGGATGGAATCTGTCTTGACCGCAACAGACTGGATTCCGGAGTTCGACCGGTCACAGATGGTCGGATTCCTCCAGACGGCGACCGGAGCCCCGGCCAAGGGGTTCGTGTTCTCTAGTCAACGCATAACGGACAAGGTTTTCATCGACAAGCCGTATGACTACGCTGTCCTTGACCGGACAGCCGACGTCATCGCCCGCAAGGAGCACGGCGTCGAGGGGGACTGGACCGACCTAGGTCCGATCAAGGAGGATGAGGCAAAAGAAACGGCCGATCTCGTGGATGATATGTTGAAGAGGAAGGAAATTCCTATTGATCCCACTCGTCCACAGTGTAAAGATCCTATCACAGTAGCACGAATCGCTCAGGATCTTACACACTTTGTCACTCAGCCGGCGTTCCTACAAGTCCTCAATGAGATGCTCAACAGATTAGGACAGGGACTTGCCGAAACACGGTTTGAACATCGTCTCGGACATCGCTTCGTGGGAAGCGGAGCTTTGACCCACTTCTTCGGGCATATCTTCATCGATGGTGATCCGCATGTCGTCGCCTACATTTGTGTAGAAGCTGGCAATGATGCCACGTGGGTGATGCAGGGGGTTTTCGACATAGATGAGAGGCTCCCGTACTTGTGGGCAGAATAATGCTACGGTCTGGATTGTATGGGGTGGTCCGGCACATGCCGGACCACCCACTACTCTTACATAAGTCAGATTTACTACATCAAAATACATCGTATAATATGCACATTATGCTGGAAGGAATAAAAAGAGCATTTCAAAGAGAAAATCAGACCACCCAACCTCATTATCCGTTACTTCAGGATATTTCATTGCTTCCTGATATTGCAGAGACTCATACGGATGTCAGTACTGACGGAGCGACTACAGAGATCAACCGAACTGATTCGACAACTATAACAGCATCTCTCCGCAAGCCACAGGAATCGGATTTTTATGGACATGCCCCGACTTGGCAAGAAGCACAAACGGACAATATGTTAGTACTGAACACCCTTAAAGTGGCTACACCTCAGAAAACTATTGATCTGGTAGAACATTTCTATCAGGACACCGAAGACGAAGATCGCCCAACCATAGTAGTTTGTGCCGGAAATACACATCTTCGGCAAGTTCCGCATGATCTGCAGTCTCCGCATCGAGATACTGATGATTCCAAACTAATAAGATCGCTATTTCTTCATAAACCTTCAAACCACAGAGACACAAGCGTTCGGTTTTCAGCAAACACCGTTTTTATGGCTACATTACCAATATCTGACCTTGATTTTGCTACTTTTTATCATGAGCTTGCGGAGCTTAAGCTGTATGAATCAGATCCTCAGGCAGAGATTTATTATGCAAATCATGCAAAAGCACTGGCGGATATGCAGCAAGTACTTGCCGAAGCGGGATATTCTAGTAAAGGTCTTTCCCGAGAAGAACAGCTCCTGCTGCTTGCAGACTTAAGCAGCTCTTCATCGGATATTTCGGTACGTTCAGCAACCGGTGCGTTTCTTGACGCCAATTTTCGCCATGAGATATATAAAAAAAGAAAACGAATCCAAACTGAGCAGGCAGCAAACAGGATGATGACAGAGAGAGTCTCAAGACTTATGACAGATATGGGACATGAATCTTCAATTGATCTAATCAGACGAAGGAAAGATGTGATGAACTACTCCTATCAGCTTGAAACGGATGATTTTTTCAAAAAGAATGCTCAAATACTTCAAAACATAGGGCTAGCGGATGAAGTGAAAACTATTCGAGAGGAGTACACCGTCAAAGACCGTGTTACACAAGCTGGCTGTCATGCAATACTTATGCAATGGTTGTCTCAGCGCTCCCAGCCGTTTGGCCGACCTCGATACCAATCCACCAGTGTCTGAACACTGTCTTTTAGTGTATGTTCGGGTTTCCAACCCAGTATTTTTTCCGCTTTTTCAGTGGCAGCAACCATCTTTGCATACTCTCCGGCACGCTCCGAGCCGCTATCAACGTTTATTTTTTTTCCTGTAATTTCTTCAACCTGTTTCACAATTTCCATCACCGAGTTTCCGGTACCTGTTCCCAGGTTGATGATCTCACTCTTGCCGCCTCGCGTCAGATACTCAAGAGCAAGAAGATGAGCCTGATTGAGATCGACGACATTTACATAATCCCTGATCGGTGTCCCGTCAGGTGTATCGAATTTCCCGCAGGTGAGATAGAAAGGCTCAATTCCGAGTGCACCGCGCACCGCATTCTGCATCAAATGCACGGACGGTTTTTTGGCATCTCCGATCATGCCGTCATCGGTCGCGCCGCAGACATTGAAGTAGCGGAGAATGACATAATTCAAACCTTTCAACTTGCCGTACCACTGAATGACTTTTTCAGACATCAGCTTCGATTCACCGTACGGATTGGCAGGACGGGTCGGATGCTTTTCATCAATCGGTACATAATCAGCCTCACCGTAAACGGCGCAGGTTGAGGAGAATACCATATGTTTGATACCGTTTTCAACGAACTGCTTGATGAAATTGTGCGTCGCGCAGGTATTATTGGAAAAATATTTTCCCGGATTCTCCATGGACTCATTCACACTACAGCTTGCCGCATAATGAAGGACTGCGTCAATATCTTTTTCTTTGGCAAAAACTTCTGACAAGTCTGCCGCAAGATCGACTTCATAGTATCTGAGTTTATCTATGCCGTGTTTTTCCTGTAATGTTTCCAACGGTTGTCTGAAACCGGTGGAGAAGTTGTCGACTGCGATTATTTCATATCCTTTGGAAAGAAGAAGATGTGTTGCGACAGAACCGATATATCCGCCGGCTCCTGTGATGAGTACTTTTTTCATATGCATATATTGTAGCAAAGTTACTTAATTCTTTCGTTTTCTTGACACATGCCGCTCACCCACAAGAATTCCGATAAAAACCGCTGTCGCACCCAGCATAAAGAAGATATCAGGGTACTCTCCGAGAAGCGGTATAGCAACAAGGACTGCTGCAACAGGCATTATATAGGTAAACATCCCGACCTGTTGTGCAGTGAGTTTGGTAAGCGCATAGTTTTGAGCAAAATAGGCGAGTGCTGAAGAGAGAAATACTCCGTAAAGTATCCCTATCCAGCTTTTATCGGTCAGTTCCTGAAAAGACCAGCTTTGAAGTTCATGGAACATAAACGGTACAAAAGCCAGTGATCCGATAAGGAACTGGAAGCCGGTGATGGTATACGGATGGACTTTCCCAGCAAGCTGTTTGTTGTCTATGGTGATCATAATACCTCCGATCATCGCTCCAATGAAAAATACATTTCCTAAGAATGTCGTCCAACCGGCCTGTTGGGTGAGCGTATGTAGCTGTGTTGACTTAATAATCGGTGCAAGAATAATAATCAACACACCTACAAGAGAAATAAACATGCCGTGAATAATCTGCGGATGAGGTTTTTCGTTCAGCAAGCGAAGAGATAGTATATACAGGAGAATCGGGCCGATCGAGCTCACTATGGTCGCATTTATACTCGGAGCAAGACGGAGACCGAGGAAAAAAAAGGAAACATTAACTGCAATACCCCAAAACGCTCCCATAGCCAGATGCCACCACAGTTTCGGAGTCATTTTTTTATAATGGCTTAATGCCAAAGGCAAAAATATGAAAGAAGCGGTAAAAAATCTGATAAAAGCAAGCGTAAACGGGGGAATATCCGTCAGAGCATACTTAAAAATCGGTGATCCCGCACCCCAAACGATTGTAGCTGTAAGAATGGCAATAATACCTGACATGTATTTATGGTATCAGATGAAGTTAGCCGAATGTAGTGAAGCCGAATAATGTGTTCAGCGTCATGCTGAATTCATTTAAGCATCTTTTAAAGATCCTGATCCGCCGGATGGCGGAAAGTTCAGGATGACATTTTTCGTTTATGATGAAGATACACAATAAGCTCTCCGACAATTCCCGTCATAATGATCTGTATGCCAAGTATGACTAAAAATATCGCATACTGCAGGGCAGGTCTTCGATAGAGGAGTACCCCTTCGAATATCCGTTCATATGTCACCCATGCTAAAGCCATACCTCCGATGATAAACAGTATCACACCGATGCTTCCGAAGAAATGGAGAGGTCTCTCTGAAAATTTGTAGAGGAAATATGCAGAAAGCATATCGATGAGACCGATGAAGAGCTTTCTTATTCCGTATTTCGATTTTCCGTGTAAACGCGGTTTATTGTGAACTTTGACTTCACCGACCCGAAAGCCTTCGTAAAAAGCGGCAAGCGGCAGGAATCTAAAATTATTTCCGTACAGGACGACTTCCTTCAGAATCTCTTTTCTGAACATCTTAAATCCGCAGTTGATATCAGAAAACGGGGAACTTAAGGTATTCTGCAGAAACCATCTGGCAGATTTTGAATAGATTTTGATAATCGGATTGTCTTTTCTGTCAAAACGGAAACCGTTAACGAGATCAAATCCGTCATTAACTTTATCGTAAAAACCCGAAAGGTCAGCCGGATCATCCTGAAGATCGGCATCCATAAAAACGATTAGATTTCCTTTTGCATCCTTCAGTCCTTCAGTAAGAGCACGACCTTTCCCCATCTGTCTGTTGAGAACGATGAGTTTTGTATCTTTGTCTAGATGCGGTTTTAATCCTTCACGGTAATCATCCAAAGATCCGTCATCAACCAATACTATTTCATACTCAACACGTAGTTCCTCCAGTTTTTCCTTCAAGTCCGGAATAAGTATCGGCAAGTTTTCCTTTTCGTTGTGGAACGGAATAATGACTGAGATGAAATCTTTCATAAGAATAACAATGAATTATAAGTGTGAGATATTTTTATATACTTTAATATCATTCTTGTCATATATTGTAATATACCGCCAGTCATTTTGCAGAGCTTCATAATTTGATTTTGATTCTTCAGCCTGAAAACCGCGTCCGATATCGCTGACATCTATCACCACATATTCAGCTTTTTCATACCCGCCGGCAAAATCATAAAAATACCTTCGTGAAGTAAAATAAGGAGCAATATGACCGGTCGTTGAGACCTTGATGTCATCACCTGAAAGATAGGTCTGCCACAGCCTTACATCCTGAACTCGCTCAGGATGAGAAGTCCACACATACAAATCCCTGTGGTGACCCCACGGAAGCGGGCTTAAATAGAGAGAGAAGAGGATTGTTGAAACGGAAACGTACATCATAATAACTGTTTCCGGTGATACCGGTAGTTTTTTTGCTAACTTGCGATACGATGTGATATTCAGACATGTTTTTGCTCCGTAGATCGATGCCAGTATGACAAAAGCCGTAAGTGTCGTATCATAGTGAAAATAAATATTGCGCATATTTCCGTTTGATGAAAGGATTGTAGTCGCGAATTCTGATGCGGCAATCATAAGATGAGTCGGAGAAAAAAGAGCAAGCATTCCCAGAGGTGCCGTCAGTATAAACATGTAATGAAATGTCTCATATCTGAATATGACAGGGAATACTCTCCAGGGTTCCTGTTCCAAATAGGTATAATACTGCGCGCCGAAATGTTCAGAACCTCGGAAGTAGGGAATAACCACAATCATAGAAAAGATTACCCAGATCACACCTGTACTGATAGCAAATATGCTGAATAAAACTTCCTGACGATCTGTTTTTTTAATAAGTTTATGAAGTTCATGAAAAGGCTTGGCTTTTTTTATGAACGAAAAATCCATATCGGTAACTTTCTTAATAAAAACATACATTCCGAAAAGAGCAATGACCAATCCCACCTGTTCTTTTGTAATGACTGTCAGAATAATAAAGATACCGCTCCATACATACTTCTTTTTTAGCCAGAAATAATACATACCTAAAAGAAGCGGTGTGGAAAGTGTCACTGCATGAAAGTCAAAGTTGACTGCCTTTTGGAGCGGAGGATAGAGGAGATATGATAATGCAAATATGAGTGCCATCCAGTTGCGTCTTTCCGATTGCTCAAATACAATCTGAGATATCCGATAGACAAAGTACGCTCCTAAAGCAACTCCCAGTGCTTGTATAACCAATAATGTCTCCGGACCACTATAGATAAATAAAGCAGGCGCAAGAAAAGCTAAAAAGATATCGTTATGAACAGACATTCTTTTGACCTGCTCCAAGGTCGCATGAGGATCAGTCATTTCAAGAATCCGAGACATATCACCTGCCTGTAGAGCTTTGTAGGTGTTATATACGGTCTGGTGCATGATCCCTAAATCGAAGTAGTGTGCATAGAGTTTCTGGTACCGAAGAATAGTAAAAAGTGAAAAATAAATACCGAACGCCATGATCGCTATAAGAAGAATTAAGAAAGGTAGACGGGAACGTATAAACCGTATCATGCTGTAATTATATCAGTCTATATAACCGTTTCGTTATTCAGACTCTTGCTTTTCCGGTTCATCAGAGTTGCCGGAGTGGAATTTTTCGTGAATTTCTTTGAGGCGTAAGTTTGTTACGTGAGTATAAATCTGTGTTGTTGCAATATTTTTATGACCGAGCATTTCCTGTACGGATCTCAAATCCGCCCCGTGTGAGAGCAAATCCGTCGCATATGAATGTCTGAGGATGTGCGGTCCGATACGAAACAGAATATTCGCTTTTTTGCGATATTTATTAATCATTCGCTGTATTGATCTGACGGATAGCCGGAGTTTTTCATCGGTAAGTTCTTCATCGGGTGTCGGTCCCGAATACCGCAAAAAAAGTGGATTATAAGGATCCGTTCTTTTATCAAGATACTTTCTTAGTGCGTTTATTGCCCGTGTAGAGAGAAATACCACACGCGCTTTCCCGCCTTTCCCGATGACGCCGAATTCTCCCGTTTTCAGATTGACCTGATCACGATCAAGACTGGCAAGCTCAGACACGCGAAGGCCGGTAGAGAAAAGCACTTCTAAAATCGCTTTATCTCTTAAAGCTCTTTCATCCTCACCTTTTACTGCCTCAAAAAGTCTCTTTAATTCTTCCTCCTTCAAAAATTTTACCTGGCGGTCTTTTCTCTTACCAAGCTCTATCATCTCAGGCGACATTACTTTCTTTTTGGATTTTATGAGATATCTGAATAAACTTCTCAGTGCGACAAGAAAGTAATTCTGTGTTTGTTTTTTCAGTTCACCCTTAAACTGATTCTTATAATTCCTTGACAGATAAAGTCGGAAGTAACGAATGGTTTCTTCATTTATTTCTTCAACATGAATCTCTTTCTTACCGTTTTCTTTCGTGAGCCAGTCTGAGAAGAAGTGGAGATAGTAGGCGTACATTTTGATAGTGCGATCCGATAGGTTTTTGTCCAATTCACAGTACTCTAAAAATCTGTCAATTGCATCTTTCATTTTCATATACTATTTATATTAAACGACGTCATGGGTTTTGTAAAGTATCGTTTACAAAAGAGTAGTTAATTTTATGAACTATTCATCTTTGAGAGCTGATATTCGATCTTTAAAAAACTCAGTGGGACAAACGTAACAGAAGAATATATCCTATAGTATAATAGACACATCTACACTATAATTCCTTGCTAGAGAATTTATATTCAAAAATAGGTCTTTATCTAATACTTGCAATTTTCGAAAAAGAAAATATTGGCCTGTAGAAAGTACGGCAATACTGTATTTCCAGTAATGATTCGAAATATGATTTCTTATTGTCAGTATAATCAAATGAGAAGTTATTTTGCAAGTATTAAAAGAGAAGAAGCGTAACCGGTGCGTATTAGCAGAGTTTTACTTTACCTGCCAAATATTCTCATTTTAGTATGTGGGCTTCTATGACAATGTGAAACCTATATTCACCCTCAATTTACATGTACAATGTCTATCTATCTTCTGAATGACCTACTATCATCATCCAACTTCTCTTTGAACATTTAGTTGAATTTATACAAGACTACTACAGAACATAGTGATATTCTGTTTTTCACTAACTGATTTCATATAGTGGGCTATATGACAATCTATAATGCGAATCTGTATATTACAAAAAATAATACTACAAGACATCGTTATCGTGAATTTCCTCTGTTATTTTAGTTCATTAAGTCGATATCTCTTAGAGGAAAGGGTGCCGGAGAGAGGACTTGAACCTCCACGAGTGTTATCTCACAGGTTCCTAAAACCTGCGCGTCTGCCAATTCCGCCACTCCGGCATTGTCTCGCTGTAGCCACTTAAAGCAAAGGCGGACAGAGTATATATTATACCACTAATCGGATTGCTTCTTCCCGAAAATCAGTGCTGCAATCCAACCAAAGACGAACCCTCCGATATGCGCAAACCATGCAACACCTCCTTCGCCGGCACCGTATGTGGTGAATCCGCTCAGAAGCTGGATGAAAAACCATACTCCAAGAAAAAGGCTCGCAGGAAGATCAACGGTACGAATATAAAACCCCGTTGTCACAAGGGTACGGATACGAGCATGTCTGAACAAAATAAAATAAGCACCGGTCACCCCGGATATCGCACCCGACGCGCCGATAAGCGGAATAACACTCGACACATCTACAGAATACTGTGCAAGAGTCGCGGCAAGTCCGGCAGCAAGATAGAATACAAGATACTTAAGATGTCCAAGCTCATCTTCAACATTGTCACCGAAAATATGCAAAAACCATAGATTGGAACCGATATGAAGAAGTCCTCCGTGCATAAACATAGAGCTCAGGATAAAAAAGTAGGATAGGGGATTAAACAGATTAAATTCCTGCGGAATAAAACCATACTGGAGAATGAATCTGTCAAAGCTTGGTGCAGAAATCTGGAGGAAAAAAACCGCTAAATTTGCAGCAATGATAAGATAATTAACAAAGGGAAATGTCTTCTGAGAACTTGAGTCATACAGTGGAAACATAGTATTCTGAATTTAGAATTGAGACAACAATCTTATTATACAGATATAGAATTTCTGTAAGAACTACCTTTCAATTGCTTTCTGACAGTCTTTATTGTATAGTATGCCCCAAATGACAAACCAGAGATTGGAAGCATCTGACTGGGATCATCTGAGCGGCAGTTTTTTGCGTGACCGTATCGACCAGATCAAACAGACAAAATTCCTAACCTCACATATTCAAAATCCTTGCGAGATTACACAGCTGACTCGAAATGACAGAGATCTTCTTACTGTTCTTCCTCTTGAGACCATTGAAGAGCGTGTCTCAGGTTTTATCAGCAATGAACACCTCGAATCGGTCTATGCCCAATCACCTGAAAGCTGGGTCCCTGAACCTGAGCTCATGAATGAACTTCTGTATGCCGGTCAAGGAGATATCGAAGGATTGCGGAAATTTGTTGAAAGAGAAATCAATCATATGTGTCGGGATATTCCCGTAAGGAATACCGATTCTGCAGAAGAAACCACAGAATATATTTCGCCTGATAACATTCTAGCTGCTCTTCATACCGTGGAAAAATTTATGGAAGGCCAGACCAGACGTACCGGTGAACCGGGTATTGGACATGTGTATCGTACAACGCTTCGGACAATAGATTTCTTGCGAAGACAGAATTCGCTTTTCAATATGGGACACAATGTCGGATTTTTCAATGGCCAAACATCAGAAGCACTGCTTATGACTGCTATTCTTCACGATTTTGCAGAAGATATTTTTGTCGAAAAAAATGATAAAGGAACATATGAAGGAATAAGAGGTAAGGTAGAGCGCCTAGACGCCATTGGCGGTCGCACCGGCATCCAGACAGGCCTTCGTCTTTCAATTATGGGATGTAAAGGAGAATCAAAAGGAGATCTCCATGATGATGAGGTAACTGAAGTAGTCGATCTCCCCAACATTGACGAACGGGTTTCATTTTTCATAATGAACGCACTCGATGCATTGAAAAGCGATTTAGTCGATCCTGACAATATTATTGACCATCTATTGGAGCGTATTGATAAAACGAAAAGAAATGTAAACAGCCGCTCACTTTCAAACCAGCTTTTTCCCTATATAGCTGCAATCGTAAAAATGATGGATCGCTGCGATAATCTTGCGACATATACTTTCAGAAAAGGAGATGACGGCACATATCAACCGGCACCTGTTGAAAAGATTAAGGAGAAAGCGGATGAACAACTCCGAATGTTTCCCAAACTTGAATGCGCAATCTGGGACTTAGGCACCGATCCGTTCATTTTCAAAAACATGCAGCATGCACGGAAGTTCGGGTACGCTGATAATTTACGGCCTGAAGACTTATTCGTCCACGCCAATACCTTCGAATCCTTTCCTACCCGTTGGGCTCGACTGGTAAAGCTCGGCTTGAACCCGAATCAGCTTTATAAAAGAAACTGGTCTACGTATCTCCCGGAGATGATTTGATTGCATTGAAGTGGTAATGCCTGAACTAAGAGGTCACTATCTAATATTCCTTTCGCCTAGATCTTCGGCAAAACGGAGAAGATATCCGTCCGGATCCTGCACTAAGAATTGCTTATTCCCGACTTCTCTGTCATCTTTACGATACCATTTTTCTTCGATTTCCATAAAAACCGGGATGTTATGTTTCTTAAGTTTATCACATAACGCTTGAGCGTTCTCAATGTCAATCTCAAAATTAATACCTCTTCCCAAAGGATATTCAAATGTGCCTGTCTTCCAACGGCTATTCGGGACAATCTCATCAATCATAAGCTGCGCATCTCCTAAGAACAAAAAGGCAAAACCCTCTTCAGGTCTTTGATAGTTAATCGAAAAATCAAGAATTTTTGTATAGAAATGCAGACTTTTCCTAAAGTCAGTAACCATCAGTTCAGGGACTAGTGCATTTATCGTAAGTCTTGACATATTAACAAACCAAAACGGTAGTACGAGACAGCCTCAAGACGCTATCATACATTTAAACGCTTTTCTTGTCCTTTTTTAAATATAAAACTAAGCCTAAAACAAGCATCGCTATACCATAAATCCCATTTTGCATATTGTCAGCTATGCTTTCCCCGTTAGCCATTGCGAATCCCAGCAATAGTACACCAATACCACAAATAATGAGAACGATACTCAATATCTTTTGAACATTCATTGAGAAATTGGAAATAAGTAATAGATCAATTCTAGCAGATGGCGGAGGAGGCGGGACTTACCGCTCGCAAATATTCACAATTGCTCCCAGCATAAACTTCTCATCCCGCAAAATAATTGGCGTGACGTAAGAACGTTTGCAGCAAGCTGCATTACGTTCAACGTTACCGCCACGTTGAAACCGCTTTGCGGCTTCTTACGTGGCGGAGGAGGCGGGATTCGAACCCGCGAGTCCATTGCTGGACGCAGACTTTCC
>CAYMVU010000023.1:0-17529 GCA_964394215.1 uncultured Gammaproteobacteria bacterium | reverse complement strand
ATGATGGAAAACAAAAAAATATCATCAATGATTTTGTGGGGACCTCCCGGTTGCGGAAAAACAACTATTGCCCGACTGCTGGCTCAATCTGTGGATGCCGTATTTATTCCCTTCTCTGCCGTCACAAGCGGTGTCAAAGAAGTTCGGGAAGTCATAGCCGATGCCAGACAACGGAAAGAATTTTTCAAACAGGATACCATTCTTTTTGTCGATGAAATTCATCGTTTCAACAAAGCACAACAGGACGCTTTTCTACCTGCAGTCGAAGACGGAACTATCACATTGATTGGCGCAACAACGGAAAATCCCGGCTTTGAAGTTAACGCTCCTCTTATCTCCCGTGCTCATGTGTATGTGCTGAAGCAGCTTACCGATGACGATATGCGAAAGATTCTGAAAAGAGCCGTCAAAGAATTTCCTCAAAACAAATTTGATAAAAAGGCTCTCGAACATATCATCACGTTTGCAAACGGCGATGCCCGATCCGCGATGAATGCACTTGAACTTGCCGCCTCTATTGCACAACGCGTGAATCTTGAAGTAGCGGAAGAGGCACTTCAACAGAAATCACTTTACTATGACAAAAAAGGAGATTTTCATTATGATACAATTTCAGCTTTTATCAAAAGCATGCGCGGCAACAAACCCGACGCCGCGCTCCATTATCTTGCACGCATGCTCAAAGCGGGTGAAGATCCTGTTTTTATCGCCCGCCGAATGGTCATTTTTGCTGCAGAAGATGTCTCAAATGCACAGCCTACCGCTCTCGTTCTTGCAACCTCAACAATGCAGGCCGTACACATGGTCGGAATGCCTGAAGCGCAGATCATCCTTGCTCAATGCGCGACATATCTTGCAACGGCAAAAAAATCGATTGCTTCCTATGCCGGACTGATGGAAGCAATGCATGATATTGAAACAATCAAACTTGATCCCGTACCGATGCATCTCCGGAATCCTTCCAATAAAGTCATGAAACAGGAAGGGTACGGGAAGGGACATGTGAGATATCCGTGGATGGAAGAACGTGAGGGGAAAAAAGTCGATCAGGAGTATCTGCCGGCCAACCTGAAAGGAAAGAAATACTACAAACCGGATTGGAAGTAATAAATAATTAGTTTCAGAGTGAAGATACCCTTTTTTCTGCTGACTTGGGACAGCTGTAGGGTCCCACCGTCAGCCAAGAAAACAAGCGGTATCGAACGAAGGAAACACGTTAACGAAACTCTTTTAGTTCTACCGCATTCTTATCACGCTCAGAAATAATCATGTCTTCTTTCTTAATAGGCCATTCGATCGCAAGGTCAGGATCAAAGAGAGAAACGGCAACGTCACCTGACGGATCCCGTTCACTGTACAGCCTGTCAACAAAGTAAATATAATCAAGAGGTCCTTCCAAAACCGCAACCGAATTTCCCAAACCTTTCGGGACAAATAAACCGCCATGTAAACTTTCTTCATCAAATCCGAGTGTAAATGTCTGCACTTTCTTAAACGTTTCTGATTCCGGTCGAAGATCAGCGATTGCACAGAATGCTTTGCCGGATGCAAGGAAAATAAACTTATTCCAGTCCTCTGCATGAATTCCGCGTACTACATTTTGTTCTGATCTTGCATGATTGATCTGCCTGATCGAAAAATCCGTTCCGGTAATTTTCTGGATTGACGGAATGTGTGCCACTTCAGAGAAAAAGCCTCGATCGTCTCCCAGTAGATTTCGGTCAATATATAAAAGTCCTTCTATATCCGTTTTGTAAATCGAATCTTCAATAAGTGAAGCTTCGCGAAGTGAAAAAGTAGTATTCATATGTACAGATTATAACTGAAAACATACATGAGAACCATTAAGTCAGTCCTTGAGTCTCATTAAAATACTTCCTTGCATTTTCTTCATCCTGCTGCATCTGTGCAATCAATGCTTCCTGTGAATCAAATTTCAGGTTTTCCCGAAGCTTCTTTATGGCCGAAACTTCAACATTCATTTCGTAGATATCCTGATCAAAATCAAGAATGTACACCTCTGCTTTTTTATCCGTTTCTCCGAATGTGAGCGGCCGCCCGACAAACACAAGTGCGGGATATGACTTATCAGTAATTCTTGCGTAACCGACATAAATACCTTCAGGAGTATCAGGATCAATATGAATATTAGCAGTAGGATATCCTAAATCTTTTCCCCGCCCGAGGTGACGGAATACTTTTCCAGAAAATGAAAATAATGAAGTCATAAATTGTGAAGCGGATTGGTTGCGAATACTAACGACTAATGTCTATAGACCAAGGTCTATGTATGTGGCTGGGGAGAGAATCGAACTCTCGACCTATCGCTTATGAAACGATCGCTCTAACCGCTGAGCTACCCAGCCTGCTTCCCATCGACCATATCGAACTTGTAGATTATAATATATTCTATGACTGTAAACAAGCCGACTGCAGGTGAGATAGAGCTTTCTGTCATCATCCTTTCGTACAACACTGAAGCTCTGACACGGCAGACAATCGAATCAATTTACCGATCGACAGGACTCGACCCGAATCGCTTCGAAATAATTGTCCTTGACAACGCCTCAACCGATGATTCCGTACAGATGTTGAGAAAACTTGCAAAAAATCATACAAATCTGCATGTTCTGGAAAATAAAGAGAATACCGGTTTTTCAAAAGGAAATAACATCGCATCAAAACAGGCAAAAGGGACATATTTTCTTTTTCTAAACTCAGATATCATCGTTCAGGAAAAAGGAATTGACAATCTTCTCTCTTACCTCAAAACGCATGAAAATTCCGCTCATTTTGTAGGAGGAAAATTGCTAAATAAGGATGAATCTGATCAGGCTTCCTGCGGGCCGTTTTACACTCTTCCCGTCGTATTCGGTGCGCTTTTTCTGCGGGGAGATTACTGGGGTCTGACACGCTATTCACCTGATGAGGTCAAACGGGTAGACTGGGTATCGGGAGCCTGTTTAATGACTAAAAGAGAGTATTTCGAGAAAGTGGGCGGGTTTGATGAAGGAATATTCATGTACATGGAAGAAATTGACCTGTTGTACCGGGCTAAAAAGCACGGATATCAAACGTATTTCATTCCTGATGCCAGATTTATTCATCTCGGTTCAGCCTCAAGCGAAGGCAAAACCTACCCGATTCTGCAGGTGTATAGAGGCTTTTTGTACTTCTACAAAAAGCATTATAGCCCCGGTGCTGTCACTGTTCTCAAAGGTATGTTACAATTGAAAGCACGGATAGCTATATTTCTGGGTAAACTCACCGGAAAGAACTATCTTATAGAAACTTATGGAAAAGCTAAAAGTATCGCTTCAATGGCTTGACAAGCATCTGCTTAAAATTCTTGTCATTGGATTTATCTTTATTATTCCTCTCTATCCGAAACTACCGCTTCGGATGATCAACTATACCTTTGTCGCTATTCGGCTCGAGGATATTTACGTAGCACTGATGGGATTGGCGTTTCTCATTCAGTTTTTCAGAAAAAAAGTAACGGTACCGTGGAGAATGTTCTGGCTTTTTGCCGTATTCTGGGTAGCTTTATTTGCGTCATTTATCTGGGGATACTACGTTCAGGGAACGGTAATTATTGATCATTTAGGCTTTCTTCATAGTATAAGAAGGATAGAGTATATGCTCATTTTCTTTGTCGCATATACCACGATAAAAACGAAAAAGGACTTTTTCCTTTACATGAAACTCATATTTATTACTCTCGCTATTGTATCAGCATACGGCTACGGACAAAAATTCTTAGGTTGGCCGGCGGTACAGACGATGAATCCTGAGTATGCGAAGGGCTATCTGCTTGTCCTTGATTCTTGGGCTCGTGTATCATCCACATTTGCCGGACATTATGATCTTGCCGCTTATCTTATTTTGCTCATGCCGATAGTCATCGGATTTTATCTGCACAGCGGTAAAAAAATGTATTTGGCACTGTTTTTGCTTACTCTTGGAGTACTCGTTCTTACCGCCTCACGAGCATCCTATATAGCATATTTAGGAGCGATAACGTTGTATTTAGTATATGTCCGCCGATTCAAAATTCTTCTTTTTGTACTTATTGCAACGGCAATTCTTACTCCGTTATCTGACAATCTGTCAAACAGACTTACCCGAACATTTCAACAATCAAAAGTCTTTGTAGACAGTGAGACAGGAGAAACCTTTGTGGCAAGGCAGCTGCAACCCGACGATCTTCCTCCGGGAGATTTCGGAGCAAAACCGAATACAATCCCCTCCATCAATTCCGGTAAAGGAGCAACTGTCCTCAAACCTGAAGAAGAACAGGCAGCAAGAAAACAGATTCGTGAGGCACTGATTGAAGAAGCAAACCAGCAGGGAAAACAGTATTCCCCTGAAGAAATCAATGCAGCTGTGGACAGCATATTTTTACGTCAAATTCCCGTCACAAAGTATCTGCCTGATATCTCAATATCTACACGACTGCAGGTATCATGGCCCAGAGCTTTTGCAGCATTTATGAGAAATATCTGGCTCGGAAGCGGCCCGTCATCCCTCGGTGAAGCAACAGACGGAGATTACCTCCGCTGGCTCGGTGAGATGGGGTTATTGGGAACAACTGCACTTCTTTCGATATTTGCAACGATTGCCTGGTATGTCTTTCAGGCTGCCCGTCATATGAACCGAAAAAATTCATACCTTTTTCATGCTTTTGTAGCAGCGTTCATCGGCGTATTTGTTAATGCCTCATATATCGATATTTTTGAAGCGTCAAAATTGGCTTATACATTCTGGCTTGTAGCGGGAATATTCTATGCATCTGTCCCGCTATTCCTGAAGCGTTCAATACAAACCGAAAAACTGAAGATTTAATATTCGATATGAAAAAAAAGGACTTTATCATTCTTGCAATTATTCTTGCTATAGCATTGGCACTGCGCCTTTATAAGATCAATACCCCACTTGCGGATCTTCATTCGTGGAGGCAGGTAGATACTGCAGCAGTGGCACGCAACTACGCCCGCGACGGGATTAATCTTCTGAGGCCAACCTACGACGATATCTCGAGTATCCAGACAGGACATGAAAATCCTGAAGGCTTGCGCATGGTTGAATTTCCTATATACAATGCGATAATTGCCCTTTTTTATCGATATCTTCCGATCACGACTCTTGAAATCTACGGAAGACTAACTTCAATTTTCTTTTCACTGATAACTATTTCCGTACTGTATTATTTTGGGCTGAAGGAAAAAAACCGCATTGCTGCGATAGCAACCGCAACTATCTTCGGCATTTTCCCGTATTTTGTATTCTTTTCACGTGTCATTCTTCCAGAGACGACCGCTGTAGCATTTATGATGTTAGCGCTCTTGTTTCTCTACCATGCTGTAAAGAAAAAAGGTCATGCATTTTTTCTTTTTACTCTCGGAGGACTCTTTTTTGCGATGTCCATTCTGACGAAGCCGACAACGATTTTTTACGGACTGGCAGCTGCATATCTCTTTATTGATGCCTATAAATTTGACGTATTTCGGTCCTGGAAACCGTATTTTTACTTTCTAATTGCACTCATCCCCTTTATTGCGTGGAGAGTATATATTACTCAGTACCCTGAAGGCATCCCGGCAAGCGCATGGCTTATCACAACAGTAAATACTTTTGAAGGGCCAAAAGAAATCTTTTTCCGACCCGCATTCTTCCGTTGGATGTTTATGGAACGTATCGGACTGGCAATACTCGGTATTTACGGAACGGTATTTTTCATTGCGGGTATCATAGGCAGGTACAAAAGGTTTTTTATCCACACGATCTTCCTGTCCGGAATGGTTTACCTATTTACTTTTCAGGGTGGGAACGTACAGCATGAATACTATCAAACCATCCTGCTTCCTGCGATTGCATTGATCTCCGGAGTGGGATTAGCTCAGCTTCTTGAGATACCGAATAAGTATGTATACAAATTCCTTCTGTATCCGACCCTGACTGTTGTATTTATATTCAGTGTGCTCTTTTCATATTACAAAGTAAAAGATTATTATATTTATCCAAACGATTTGCCTCGCATTGCCGAGCTTATAAAAATTTTCACTGATGAAGATGATAAAATCGTTACTGATCGAAGCGGAGATACAACTCTTCTCTACCTTGCTGACAGAAAAGGAGCACCGGCAATCTATAAATCACCATCCGAACTAAAAGATGCCGGATATAAATATCTTGTTACAACAAATGAAGGAGAAGCACAAAAACTCAAAGATGAAGGATACAGTGTTGTTGTGGAGAATGAGATGTTTACAATGATTGCGCTTTAATAATTGCGTTACTCTCACCATGAAAATATTGATGCTGACACCGTATCTGCCATATCCTCCTGCGTCCGGCGGACAAATCAGAACACTTTACCTTCTTAAATATCTAGCTCAAAATCACTCCATTACCCTTGTCTCTCTGTATAAAGATGAAAAAGAAAAAAAATACGCCAAACATCTGAAATCATACTGTGCAGAAATTCATCTATGCAAAAGACCGAAAAAACCCTGGCAGCCGAGCAATATTCTGAAAGCGGTATTTTCTGATTTACCATTTCTTATTGTGAGGAATTATTCACAGGAAGCAGTTCAGAAAATTGAAGAACTTCTGAAAACAAATACGTTTGACGTCATACACGCGGAAACTTTCTACATTATGCCTCACATCCCGAAAACCGATGTTCCGGTCATACTGGTCGAACAGACAATCGAGTACAAAGTCTATCAGCACTACATTGCTTCTTTACCGAAAATTCTGCGTCTCCCGCTCAACCTCGATATTTTAAAACTGAAATTCTGGGAGAAGCATTACTGGGAAAAGGCCGATCTCGTAGCCACTGTCTCGGAATCTGACAAAAATGAAATACAACAAATTCTGCCGTCGATTGAACCCGTAATCATCCCCAATGGTGCCGGAGATGAGATGTTTGTCAACAGATTACCTGAGAACACAAGTGAAAATCCTCAGCTTCTTTTTATGGGAAATTTTTTCTGGTTGCAGAATGTAGAGGCAGCACAGTATCTGATCTATCAAGTATTTCCCGAATTACATAAAAAACTCCCGAGCCTGGAGCTTATCATTGCCGGGCAAAATGTCGGTGAGAAGATTGTCGTCTCACATAACAAGATAAAAATTATCAATCTCGACCCCGGGGATGAGCAAACGGTGAAGGACCTATACCACTCAGCTACGGTATTTATCGCTCCGATTTTTGGACCAGGAGGAACCCGGCTGAAAATCCTTGCCAGCATGGCTGCCGGCCTTCCCGTCATTTCTACTCCCGTTGGTGTAGAGGGGCTGGCTGTAACCGATGGCGAGCATGTGTTGATAGCTCACAATCCTCACGAGTTTGTAACAAAAACCGTTGAAGTAATAAGTGACAGAAATCTCTACCACAGTATCCAGTCTCAGGCTTTTAAACATGTAAAACAACATTTTAGCTGGAAAGCAATTGCGAAGAAGCTGGAAAAGGTTTATAAAGAAGTCATAGACAAGTCTTAACCTTCTATGAAAATTGGAATTGATATCTCACAAATTGTTTATAAGGGTTCCGGTGTAAGCCGTTTTACCGAGGGCTTAGTACGGGCAATTCTAACCTATGAACAGACACATCACTGGTCTTTTTTCTTTTCCTCTCTGAGACAGAAGCTTGATCCTGCCCTGACTGAGCGAATAAAGTCGAAAGAGTTTGATCTATACACATATACCTATCCGCCTACACTACTCTCAACATTGTTCAATGATATGCATGATTTCTCACGATTTTTCCTGAAGGACAATGAGCACATAAAAAAACTTGATTGGTTTATCACATCTGACTGGACCGAACCTCCCATGCCCACAAGAAAAGCAACAATCGTTCACGATCTTGTTTTTAAAAAATTTCCGGAAACGGTCCATCCGTCAATTCTTAGGACACAGGAAAAGAGACTTCGTCATGTAGTTCAGGAAAGTGACCTCGTTTTTGCTGACTCTAAATCAACGGCACAGGATCTTATCAAAGAATATGCCATAGATAAGAATAAAGTTACTGTCAACTATCCGGGTGTCGAGACCAGTGAAAAAGCACTTGAAACCAATGAGGATGTTGTTCAGAAATACGGAATACATAAGCCGTTTATACTTGCAGTCGGAAAGCTTGAACCGAGAAAAAATATCGAGCGGCTCATCAAAGCATTCGAGAAAGCAAACACTACAGCACAACTTGTTATCGTCGGACCGAAAGGGTGGGGAACAACGGACTTGCAGAAGACAGATAATATTGCCTTCTTAGGTTTTGTACCTGATGAGGATCTATCTCTGCTTTATCATAATGCTCTCTTTTTTATCTACCCATCTCTGTATGAGGGCTTCGGATATCCGATTATTGAAGCCATGAGATTCGGTTGTCCTGTAGCAACAAGCAATAGATCTTCCATGGCTGAAATTGCAAAGGATGCAGCGTTTCTTTTTGATCCGGAGAATGTACAGGAAATTGCTGATGCCATACAGAACATGTTTGATAATAAAAAATTGCGAGCTGAACTTATACGAAAAGGTGCTGAACGTGCCAAGAAATTCACATGGGCTGCGTACTATAATACCCTTATCAAAGAGTTATCCTCTCACTTATGATTATCGGCGTTGACGGAAATGAAGCTAATGTAGAACACAAAGTGGGCGTATCAATGTACACCCTTGAGATTCTCAAGTACTTTGCAAAGCATGCTGATAATGATACCCGGTTTATCGTATTCCTTCGAAATGAACCGAATGAAATGATGCCGAAAGAAACGAAGTACTTTTCCTATGAAACAGTTCAAGGAAAAATACTCTGGTCTCAGGTGTTTCTCCCCTATCATCTCCGTTTTAAAACGAAGATAGATGTCTTTTTTGCACCCGCTCATTACTCACCCCGCTTTCTTACGGTTCCGCTAGTCGTGACAATTCATGATCTTTCGTATTTTATGTACCCGAATGAATTTTTGAAAAAAGATTTGTATAAACTGGAAAACTGGACGAAGTACTCAATAAAACATGCAAGCTCGATCATTGCCGTTTCAAAAACGACAAAAAAAGATCTGATGAAATGGTACGGCTTAAAAGATCAGGATATACAGGTGATCTATAACGGATTTCGAAAAAGAAAACAGAAGACAACTGACTTTGATATTCTCAAGGAGTATGATCTTCAAAAAAAGAAATATATACTTTATGTAGGAACGCTTCAACCGAGGAAAAATATTCAGACACTCATACAGGCATATGCAGCATTTAGAAAAGACCACCCTGAATTCAAGCTCGTGCTTGCCGGCAAAAAAGGTTGGTTATTTGATGCAATTTTTCAGGAAGTTCAATCTCACAATCTTGAAGAGGATGTAATTTTCACCGGATACACGCCTGATGATGGTTTAACAGATCTTTATAATCATGCTTTCTGTTTTGTTCTCCCTTCTTTTTATGAAGGTTTTGGCATCCCGATTCTTGAAGCGATGAGCCATCAGACCCCCGTCATAAGCTCACATGCATCAAGTCTTCCTGAAATCGGCAGTGAAGCGTGCCTCTATTTTGATCCTCACAGTAAAGATGATTTGCACGAAAAAATTGAATCACTTTACAACGACAAAGATCTCTATCAGAATCTGATAGCAGCCGGAAATGAACGGGTTACTGAGTTCTCATGGAGCAAATGCGCAGAAGAGACATTACAGGCAATTAAAAATACCCTATCATCAGAGTATGTTTTATAACATTATCACCGAGGATTTCGATCAACAACAATTCAATGCTGCCGCACATCATCCTCTCCAGTCATGGCAGTGGGGTGAAGCAAGAAAGAACACCGGTACTGAGATACTCCGTATTGGAAGCTTCGACGGACAAGAGCTCAAGGAAGTATTTACCATGTCATGCCATACTATTCCGAAAATCCCGTGGAAGATCGGGTATATCCCACGATCGGTACGCCCATCGGAAGAGCTTATTCATTTTTTGAAGGAGTATGCGAAAAAAAATTCTCTCTTTTTCATAAAGTTTGAGCCGGATATTGAAAAAACCGATAACGATCTTCCGAATGATTTGAGGAAATCTCCGCATCCTCTATTTCCGGCCTGGACTCAAAAACTTGATCTGTCAAAATCTGAAGAAGAACTTATGAAGCAATTGAAATCAAAAACAAGGTACAACATACGATACGCTGACAAAAACGGCGTAACGATAAAAGAAGATTCAACGGATGAAGGATTTGCAAAATTTTTAAAACTGTATTTTGACACGGTCGAGAGACAGACATACTACGGTCACAATCGCGAATACCATAAGAACGTCTGGAAGGCCATGAAAGACGGTATAGCTCATATACTAATTGCCGAATATCAGGGAGAACCGCTTGCCGCATATGAGCTCTTTCTTTTTGATAATAAGCTCTATTATCCGTATGGAGGTTCATCTGACAAACACCGCAACCTAATGGCATCCAACCTGCTTATGTGGGAGGCGATACGTTTTGGGAAACGAATGGGAGCTACTGAATTTGATATGTGGGGTTCTCTCCCTCCGGATTATGACAGAAGTAAATCGTGGGCAGGTTTTACCCGTTTTAAGGAGGGATACGGGACTGTGTTTTATGAATTTCAGGGAAGCTATGATTTGGTAATCAATCCTATCGTCTATTCCGTGTATAGCCTGGCTTATGCAATCAGGGACTTGATTCTAAAGCTCACGTAACTCATAATGAAGATACTCTATACATGATACACTTCATCAGAAAAAAATATTTAGTTGTTGTCCTACTCATTCTTATTGTTCTTCTTCCTCTTACCAATCAGGATGTCAGACTACGAATCTTTGCTCAGCAACAACAGGGAACTCTGAATTTTTCACTTCCCTCCGAAGAACCTGTTCCGTCAACATCCATCATCCAGCGTACGGAAACTCTTGAAAACGGCGTCCACCAGGTGGACTGGGTATACGACAATATGGGAAGATGCTGGAATGCATGGGGCGCTCCATCCTGTGGCCTGCAGCAGCATGAAGGAGGAGTTGTTATTCCTGCAATGCAGGATCTGGATCATGACGGACGGTCTGATATTTCTTGCTCACAGGGAGGAACGGACCAAGGCACGACCATCACCAACACCTCTGATAAACCGATAACCATAAACTGTGAACGGTATGTCTGCACGGCATGTGCATCCGGCGACGGTATTCATGCTCAATGCGACGGAGGCACGGACCCAGACTCAACACGTGTTGTGGAGTCTGTCACTCTCACCCCGGGATGTACTGCAACCTGTACCATGCAGGGAGTGTACGGTACCTGTTTGCCTGATAAAACAGCACCGACACCTATCGAGCCGACATTACAACCGACAGGAACCCCGGAAGTACCGACAGCTGTTCCGACGGAATCAAGCACACCGACCGTAACGAAAGCGGCAACCTCAACACCAGCTCCGACAGCCACAACTGTTCCGACTTCGGCACCGACACCTATCGATTCTCTCACTCCCACCGCAGTTGTACGAGGAGTTCATTTGCCCGTGGTAATTGATTACAGCAGTTATAACACTTCATACAATCAATACCCACCTACATACCTGTACGCAATGATGAACCGGTCCTACAATACACAACAAACCCAACGGGGCATTCAGGGACTTTCTCAAGTACAGGGGAACGTTGTGAAAATGATTATGATCTCTGAGTATGCTGCTCTTGAGACAATTCTGAAAAATCACGGAGATGCCCTAAAAGCAGCGGGAATCACCTGGGTAGGATACAATGCAGAACGGGACGGAAGAACTCCGGAAACCGAACTACAGAATATTTTCTCTCCGAATGCTTCGGTGAATGTGATAAACAAAATGGGAAAGCTGACAGATCAATACGGTTTTAAACTCATGCTCGGGCCTGTCACTCCGATGTGGAATGAATTTTTCAATCGATCGGATAAAGATCAGGTTGCAGAAGCTATGTTCGGCAATGATTGTTACCTGGACGGTGTCGCATTTCAGGAGCAAAAACAAATCAGCAGGACGAATAAAGCAGAACGCGCAAGTGTCATCGCAGAACGGACTGCTTTTTTCCGAGAGCATGCCGACAGCTGTCAAAACTTTGAGTCCATGGTGCAGATTATGTCATCATGGTGCGCTCAAAATGCCTCATGGGAAGAATGTAGAGGATATTATCAACTACTCAAGGGATTGGACGGATCATCAGAGGTTAACTCTATCGCTATCTGGGCAAGCGGTGACGAACGCAACGATCTTCCGGAATTTATTGAGTTTTTACGACAATAACATGGACACCTATTTAGCAATAATTCAGTATCAATCAGAAGCGGATCAGGTAATGCTCGTACTGAATTCTACCCAAATATTTTATTATCTCGAAAATCCCGAAACCGGTATTAATGTCATGCTCGCAACAGTAAAAGAAGAGCAGAAGCAGGAATTGGCATCAAAAGGTTACATTGTTCAAACAATCCAAACGAATCCCGACATAGATAAGTATGAATTAGTCACGTTGGACTCTGCGGATCAGGCGGCATTTTATTCAAATGTCGGAAAAGTTTACGTTCTGGACGATCTGACTGCACTTGTCAAAGTTGATGACGATGTATCGGTTATGGAACTTGGTGAAAGTAAAAGTGAAAAAATTCTCCCCTTGCTGGATATAAGAAAGGACCTTGCAGTCAAAAACCGGATAAATCTCGATGAAGAAACAACTCAAAACACTACATCACAAAGTCAAGATAATACAAGCAACACGCCGCAGCAAGAAACAATATATTTTCTTGCCGCAATAGTTATTTTCCTTATCTTTCTTGCTGCAGCCGCGTTTATGTATTTTCGGACACATCACACGGACAAATCTTAATTGACCTGTCCTTCTTTCTCAAGCATCATCTGCGGTTGCGCGACAAACTCTTTTTTCTTGTTCGGGAACACGAGAGCTTCCTTCAAGACATCATCGATCTTTTTTGCAAAGACAAAATGAAGATCTTTTTTCACTTTTGCCGGAATATCAACGAGATCTTTTTTGTTTTCCTCAGGAATGATGACCGTCTTGATTTGCGCACGGTGCGCAGCTATGACTTTCTCTTTCAATCCCCCAATTTCAGTCACTCTCCCGCGCAGTGTTATTTCTCCGGTCATAGCGACATCACGTTTGACTGGAATACCCGTCAGGGCCGAAATCATGGAAGTAACGATTGCTACACCTGCCGACGGACCGTCTTTCGGTACCGCGCCTTCCGGCACATGGACATGTACGTCGGTTTCCGAGAAAAATTTCTTTTCAACCTTGAATGTATCCCATCGCGCTCGAATATATGTAAGCGCAGCCTGACATGATTCCTTCATGACATCTCCCAGATTACCGGTAAGAGTCAGACTTCCTTTTCCGGGCATTGTTGATACTTCGATGAACAGTATATCTCCTCCTGCCTGAGTCCAGGCAAGTCCGGTTGTTATGCCGACTGTATCTTTCTCCTCAATCATCTGAGATGAATATTTATATGGACCCAGATAATCCTGAATGTCGTTTTTCCCGACTGACATCTTCTTGGTTTTTGTTTTGCTCTCAACTATCTTGCGTGCAATTTTCCGGAATACTGTGGCAATTTGTCTTTCCAGTTCACGAACTCCTGCTTCACGCGTATATCTCCTGACGATTATTTCCAGACCTGAATCGGTGATTGCTACTTTCTTTTCGGGAACATGATGTGCTCCGCGCTGCTTCGGAATAAGATAATTTTTTGCGATACTGAATTTCTCATCTTCCGTATATCCTGCAAAATGAATAATCTCCAATCTGTCACGGAGAGCCTCAGGAATTGTATCCAGAATATTGGCCGTTGTTATGAAGAATACATTGGAAAGATCAAACGGAACTTCCAGGTAATGATCTGAGAAAGAATGATTTTGCTCAGGATCAAGAGCTTCAAGAAGAGCAGCTGATGGGTCACCGCGGTAATCACGACCGATCTTATCGATTTCATCCAGCATAAAGACCGGATTATTCGTTCCTGCCTGTTTGATCCCCTGGATCATTCGTCCGGGTAAAGCTCCGACATAGGTCCGTCTGTGTCCGCGGATTTCAGCTTCATCCCGTATTCCGCCGAGTGAAATTTTGACAAACTCACGACCGAGAGCACGGGCAATTGAGCGACCGAGCGATGTTTTACCGACACCGGGAGGTCCGACGAAACAGAGAATCGAAGGCTGACTTTCTTTTTTGTGAACTTCCAGTTTCTCGTCTTCTTTTACTTTCGCTTTTCCCTTTTTCTCTTCTTCTTCCTCCATTTTTTCAAGCTTCATTACTGCCAAAAACTCAAGGATTCGCTCTTTTACTTTTTTCAAACCGAAATGATCTTCATCAAGAATTTTTTCAGCAAGTTGCAGATCAATGTTCTGCTCTGATGCCTGCTTCCATGGTATCTCCACCAGCCAATCAAGATATGATCTTATATATGATGCTTCCGGATTAAACTGAGACATCTGAGAAAGCTTTTTTAGTTCTTTCATTGCTTTTTCACGTACTTCGCGCGGCATCTCAGCTTCCTTAATCTTTCTTTTATATTCATCTACTTCCTGGTTGTCGCCTTTATCACCGAGTTCTTCTTCGATCGTCTTCATCTTTTCACGAAGAAAGGTATCTCTCATATTTTTCTCGAATTTTTTCTGCGTCTTATTTGAGATATTGTGTTCAAGCTCAAGAACTTTAATCTCTTTGTTTATAAACTCAACTTCCATCTCAAGCCTGTTTTTCAGATCTGTTTCTTCAAGAAGTTTTTGCCGCTCAGAGGTTTTGATATCAAGAACCATTGCGACCTGGTTAGAAAAGTTAAGAGAAGATTGGATATTCAGAATATTCATCAAAAAGACGAAATCAATCGTTTTGCCTAGGTTGATAGCTTTCTTAATCTGGCTGGAGATATATTTGACCACGGCCAGTACTTCCTCGTTTTCAGTGGCTTCGTCTTCGATATAGCTGACATCACCCATAAAGTATGGAATGGATTGAGTGAATTTTTCGACTTTTACCTTCTGCAGACCTTTGACTAACGCATTGATCTGGCCCTTATCGCCTGTTGCAACTTTATCAATCTGTGCAATTACTCCGATATCATAGAGATCATCAGTTGAAGGATCGTCAATTTCCATCTTTTTTTGCATGACAAGAACGACTTTTTTGCTGTCATCCATTGCTTTTTTCATGGCCTCCACACTTTTGTCTCGACCGAATACCAGAACGTTCTCAGCAGACGGGAATACAATGCCATCACGGATTGCTATGATGGGATAATTGTCTGTTTTTTTCTTTGCTATTTCTAACATATGTATTTACGTTTTTGGTGTTAAAAAGTTTGTAATTTTATTGAATATTAGCAGTATAGATTATCGATTGCTAAATGTCAACTTTCCTAGAAAATGATACCAGAAAAAAGTGGATTTAGATGAGAGATTACACAAATTCGTTACCGAATTTTTCGAAATCCATAAAGCGTTTCCTGAGCGGTAACGGCTCCGTCAGTTGCGGAATTTGTTCGTGGTAAGCAGGACGCTCTGATTTATACAATACTCCCAGAGGAAATTTCTCCTCCAGTACCTCCATACTTCGTTTCACTGCTTCCCCTGCGTCAGTCGGATCATATGTATCATCTAGTTTGTATGTTTTTTGTAAATAATATTGATAGGTATTTACTTTGTTAAACGTGACGCATGGTTGAAGAATGTTTACCAAAGAAAATCCTTTATGGGAAACTGCCTGTTTGATAAGATCAATCACGAGTCGTGCATCACCCGCAAAACCCTGAGATACAAATGTAGCGCCTTGAGTGATTGCGAGTGCAAGCGGATTGACACATTGTTCAATAATGCCGCGGGGTGTGGATTTTGACTTAAATCCTTTTTCGGCAGTCGGCGCAACCTGTCCTGTTGTCAAACCGTAAACCATGTTGTCATGTACAATAACCGTAATATCATGATTGCCGCGGCATCCATGAAGAAAGTGATTTCCGCCTTCTCCGTAAAGTCCGCCGTCTCCTCCGATTGCAATAACCGGCATATCAGGTCGTGCGACTTTCATACCGATTGCAGAAGCGATAGCCCGACCATGCAGCCCATGCATAGCATATCCGTTCAAAAAGTCATTCATGTTTCCTGAACATCCGATATCAAAAGAAAGAAAGACTTTTGATGCGTCAAAACCTAGTTGTTGCAATGCTGTTTTTATTCCGACACGAATGCCCCAGTCTCCGCACCCGGGACACCAAGTCGGTGTGTATGCATCAAACTGTACATTAGACATAGTGATTGTGTTAAATGAAATTAATCAGATCTGTTTTTTAAGTTTTTCCAGGATATTGACTTCTTCCTCTGACTGTCCTACTTGGCCTGATTCC
Organism: uncultured Gammaproteobacteria bacterium; assembly: GCA_964394215.1. Classification (GTDB taxonomy): domain Bacteria; phylum Patescibacteriota; class Microgenomatia; order UBA1406; family GWC2-37-13; genus UBA1450. The sequence continues at coordinate 1,136 of CAYMVU010000023.1, read as the reverse complement.
GCATCTTCATCCTGTGTTTTATGAGCATTAACGGGCTGTTGTGCTGTGGGATTTGTTTCCTGTCCTTGAGGGTCTTTTCTCAGATCCTCTGACTGTCCGTCATCAATAAGCTTTTCTGACTTTCGGCCCAGAACATAATCTCTAATCTCTTCGGGCCAAAATGGCCTCCCGTCATACTTCAGTAATGTTTCTTCGAAGGTAATTCCCGTCTGCTGTCTCAAAAGCTGTCCGAACTGTGCATGTGAATTATTTTCTACAAGAATATGTCTTTGAGATTTTTTACCTGTAAAAAACTCGGTCAGCGCTTTTTCATCAAGAGGATACATATGGGTAAAATGGACAAAACCGTATCCTTTTTTTGTTTCATCTGCTAGAAGTTTCATCGCGTCAAGTACCGGTCCTTTCATGCTTCCCCAGGAAATGAAAATCGTATCTGCTTCCGGATCACCATAAAATGTCGGCAATTCGTAATGATTTTTGAAGTAAGTCTGATATTTTTTATTTCGTTTGTCTACTTGTACTATACGGGCTGTATCATCCTCAGTCGTATGTGAGTCTTCAATATGCTCATAAGAATTGGCCTGATAGTATATTCCTTCTTTTCCCGGAATAAGCATCTCAGAAATTCCGTCCTCGGAATCTTTATACCGCAAATAAGGGCTCATTTGGGTGTCACTGACAATTTTTCCGCGATCAGGAACATACTCCGCAAACATTTTGTCAATTGTTGCTTTATCAACATCCTTATGAGATTCTGACAGATACTTGTCAGACAATACAATAACCGGCACCTGATAGATATCTGCCAGATCATATGCTTTCAATGTCAATTCGGCCATCTCATCAATATCTCCGGGAGCAAGGACAATTTTCGGGAACTCTCCGTGTCCCGCATGTACGGCAAACAACAGATCCCCCTGCTCTGTCCATGTCGGAAGACCGGTAGCCGGTCCGGGACGCATAGAAAGAAATACGACAACCGGAATTTCCGCAACTCCGGCATATGAAAGAGATTCTACCATCAACGCAAACCCTCCTCCGGAAGTACCGACTGAAGAACGTACACCGGCAAAGGCTGAACCGAGAGCTGAGTTGATGACTGATATCTCATCTTCAGGGTGACGGACAACCATACC
>CAYMVU010000022.1:0-18635 GCA_964394215.1 uncultured Gammaproteobacteria bacterium | reverse complement strand
CACCCACACCATCATCAGACGGAGTATGTACCTACATCGGAGATCCTGATTGTGCTGCTCTCACTCCAAGTTCGTGAACTTCTTTCTGAATGTATTCTTGATATTATTAGCCTTCTAGATAAAATTAGTCATATAATATGGAGATTGATGAAGGAAGAAGAATGATCTCACAAAGATAAGGTTATTTTCCCATGTTTCTGATCCGCTCAGCCATTTTCTCAAATCCCGGAAGAGAATCCATCCATCCTTTATTCGGATCATATCCGACAGCAGACTGTTTCCATCCTTGCAGATTTGCACCTAAGCCGAATGCTCCAGTAAAGAGAGAAGCACCAGCAAAATATGTCCCAAGTCCGAACTTCAACGGTGAATCCTGTACTCCGATCCAGTTTTTGACAATTTTGACGAAATCAGGGATCATCAGTACAAGTCCGAGAGCGATTATGGTGTTAAAATCATCGGTCTGAAACCCGTAAAGAAACGGAAGTCTGAATGTGGATTCAAAGCTTCCGGGGCCTTGACCGAGAGTGATTAAATGCATGAGCGGCGTGTCCAGATCTCGAACATTTATTGCCATGATTGCGTTTCCGACAAGCGTGATGATCATGACGGTAGGAAACGTCATGAGTTCACCGATCATATTTCTCAACCACCAGCCGATATTGCCGTTTCCGGGAATAGCGCTGAACATCAAGATAAATGGTGAAAATATAATATAAAGAAGAATTTTGATATATGATTCAAGAAGCATGAAAAAGATACGGAAGATAAAAATGAGGATAGTCAACATGATAATGATACCCAGAACAAGACTCGGCCCGATGATAAAAAAGAATCCGATAAGAGCCGTTGCCATGACAACAACGGGAAGCTTGACGAGGTCTCCGATCGCAAACCCGGCAATACTAATTCCACCGAATGAACCGGCAATTTTTTCAGGAATGTGAAGAATAGTACTTGTGTAGTATGTTGCTATGGGGACAATAATGATCTGAAACATCCCCTGTACCATCGGAGGCATAAGTTGCCATAATGAAGCACCGACTTTCATGAAGTTTCCGCTACCGCTTGGCCATAACTCTAGAAAACCGGCAGTCAAATAGTTGTTCAGATAATCTTTTGCTGTGGGATAGGTACCGAGTGCTTTTACGAGCAAACCGCCATCATCACTTGCTGAGAGTCCTGCGTTATAAAGAAGACCGATACAAACTGCAATCAGAGCATACATCATGTCGATCAAAAAGCCGGCGATAGGAAAAGAAAATGTGATCATAATCATGGCCAGTACGATCCGCGGGAGTGCGGACTCAATTCCGACAGCTGCACCGCCAAGGTTTACCCGGAACATGATCATGAATCCGATCGAGATCATGACAAGTACCAGCAAAAGATAGGATATGTCCCGAAACAGTTTCCAAATCGGGAGGTAACTGTGTATTTGAGCAAAACCGGTACCGGTTGCAGCGTAAGTATTCGGTACGAAACCGGCGTTTTGAAGACCCTGTTGGACCCATGCAATTCCTGAGGCAGGCGGGTGAGAGTACGGGATGCTGATGAGACCTGAAGCCTTACCGAATAAACTACTACTGTAATTTCTATCTCCGTCTTCAGGGTTGTCCGTACATGCTTCTCCGATCATATTGCAGTTCCATGCCCGATAGAGAGATGCACTCAATTTATTTTCTTGGGTGGGGTTTTTTTCCAGTTCTTCAAGCTGAGAGTATATTTTTACCCGATTTCTCTCAACTATATCATTCTGGGTGTAAACTTTATCTTTCTGTATAAAGTAAATAAATAGTGAGATCACAGCACCGAAGACAATGAGAACGGTTGCCACCTTTCTGGCTACTGAAAAGAACGTTCGAGTAGAACGAAATAGAGCCAACAGCAGATACTTAAACATACAATTCATTCTACTGTAAAACGGAAAAGAAAGTCAACGACGGATTTATTCTGAAAGCCACTTTTGAGAACGCTCACCAATGATTGCTCTGTCGCCCCATTGGATGATGATTTCTGAAGGATTAATTTTCTGTTCTTCAAGAAAAAGCATGACTTCACTCACTCCGGCTAAAAATGCCTGTTTGTTTGATTCATATTCTGCTGAATCTTCGGGCGTTTGGTAGTCAGGACCGAAGATATGAACGAGCAGTGTCCAGTCATTTGAAACCGTTGACGTTGGTGGTATAGAAACCTCAACTTCGATGCCGTCATCTGTGGTAAATACTTTATAGTAAGGCAGAGCGGGTTGTAGTTTTTGTAAGGACTGGATTGATGTTTTGACTTCAGGCGAATTTGTATCTATTCCGCCCCCTTTTTCTTCAGAAACTCTGGGGATTTCAGTGATTTCGATTACTGTTTCTGCTTCTTTTTTTATTACCGCCGGGTTGGTTTCAGGTGTGGTTTGCGTTTTCGGTTGTGTTATCACATAAATTACTCCGATTATAAGAATTAGTATGCCGACAAGTGCGGCAATGAGAAGAACAATGGTTCTGTTGGTTAGTTTCATAGGTTGGTAAGAATTCGCGCAACGCTCAAAGCCCCGATCCTCTGAAATACCCTCGGCGGATTACATGTCGTATAGTCAGCACAGTACACAAGATACATCGTTTCATGCTTTTTATCAAACTGACTCATAGGATAAATGTGATCGTCGTTATCAAATGAAGGCGGGCAATGAGCATATGGCGTCTTACCGCAGTTCCGGTTTCCTAATCCGTTATATCTTCCGAGGGCATAAGCCAGCTCCTGTAAGGTTGTAGGAACTCTTCCCTGGATTTTACCTTTGAGATGATTTCCTCCATAGATACAGCTGTCAACCAGATTCCGGAATCCGCATCCCCCTCCGGCAAGTGGTACAGGTTTTCCTTCACCGCCACCGGATGAGCAATTGCCGTAGAGATCAGGTTCGTTAACGCCAAGCTGTCTGCCGCTTACACAGGATTTATTACTACCACAATTCCCTTCCATATAATGAATACCGGCAATGATCTTCCAGGATACTCCAGTTCGTTGCTCCGCTATTCGGTATGCCTGGATATTGGCCATGCAGTTTCGTACACTTGCAATCGTTGCTGCGGAATATGTTACTTCACTACCTTGAAGTGCACCGTCAATAGGACTTGAGGTATCGATTGGCGCGGTACTGACACCAGGAGTTACTCCAGGAGTTCCCGCACCCGGAGTGGGTGCGACTGTCGGTTGATTACTCAACGATGAGCCCAGACTACTGAAGAAATCAAAAAGTGATTTAGGTACTTCTTTTACTTCTTTTGTGGTGGTTTTCTTTTGAGAACCCGGGTAAACAGCATACCCATCACCCCGGTCGATCATAGGCATCTCAGCAAATATTGCCGAAGTCACGACCAGAAAAACAAGAGAAATTAGAGCACTGATAGCAAGTTTATTCATCATGTTCATGATAACAGAAACTAAGTGGTAATATCTCACCGCTGTGTTCATTATTTACTGTGTTCGGAACATATTCATTGACAAAAAGTCTGCAGGCATTTGCTCTGTCAATTTCTAAACTGACTAGAAAAGCATTCTCTGCTGCCAATCTCGATTTTTCAAAATCCGTTCCTGTAAGACTGATGGTAAACTCCTGTGTTTTCTCATAAAACACAATCTGATAATTACTTGTTTCAGCAAGAACGGTATCTCCATCCTCAGTAACCCGGGCAGCTTGCTCTTTGAAATCATTTACTGCAATGCCGTCAAGGATGATATCTCCTTCCTGAGGAACGGGGGTTGGCGGCGCAGTCGGGATATTTTCATCCGGAAGAGGTGTCGGCAGAACATAATAATTAGCAGGTATTTCCGTCGGTGAAATTTGTTCAACCTGTTGTTCTTGCTGTGCGGTAGGTGTCCCCTGTATCGGTTCAGTCGGTTTCCTTCGATTCTCGACAAGAAGCGCGGATATGACCAAAATAAGAAGAAGCATCACGGAGGATACAACGATAATGATCGTGTATTTTTTCCCTTGTAAATCAAATAAGTCTAGCATCTTTCGTTTACTTTCTGCTTAAAAAATTGTAAGTATGATACTCCCGGATCGGATTTTCCAGACTGGAGTTGGTAGTGTCCGTAAATCGCCGTTTTCGGAAGACTGTACATCCGAATCATTCGACAGGCAATATCTACCGTTTTGTCTGTCATGATCATGAGTTTCCGACTTTTTTCCGAACCTGACTGCAGAAGAACTTCATCAAACCAGGCACCCGTAATCTCGAAGTTGATTGAACCCGCATTGGCATCTCCTCCTGCACACCATCCCCGCTCGACGGCATTAGGATATAAATTTAACATTTGGATTACTTCATGGTCGTCAACTGCAAACTGACAGGACCGATCCCGATTATTCAGGACATCGAATGTCGCCTGTGCCGAAGACCATCCGGCAGACCAATGGATGACCAGCATCCGAGGTCTGTCGCAGGGAAGATACCGATTGAGGTGTCTGTATCTGGTCCCTGCAATATGTATCCGAGAACTTGCATCAGGACATCCGGCTATCGTTTGTGCAGGCGGCAGAGTGGGATTGGGTTGAGAGACTGTCGGAACAGGTGACGGGACAGGTGTTCCTGCACCTGCCGTTGGTTGTTGGGGAGCTTGGGTTACTGCATAAGTACTCTCATCAAAAGTTGAAAAGTTGAAAAGTTCACGCGGGACTTCTTTAATTTCCTCTACCTCTTTATTATTGCTATTGGTATTCGGGTATACAGCATAACCGTCTCCGCGATCGATCATAGGAATCTCGGCATTGACCCGCTGAGTTGTGATCAGAATGAAGGTAAGGAGGAAAATAATGCGTTTCATATTATCGATATCGAATATCAAGTTGATTTATCTGTTCAGCAGTGAGTCCCTGTAATTGGAGCCAGGCATCCACTGCTTGCCGTACGGTTTCAATGTCTGATTTCGGGGTCACGATAAAGTAATAATGTGCCGGAACTTTTCGTTCAAAGTCTGAAGTGATTGAAAACATATCATTTTCAAATGGTGTCCGATTTGTAATATATACATCAGGTCTGTTAACTCTCTGATATTCTTCTACTTCCGTAACTAATTCTTCATCACGAGTGTCCGGTAAGTGGTCAGCCGGAGTTCCTTGCGTGACAAATTTGTAAAGACGAACTTTTTGGACATCATCAGGGAAGTTAACACTATATGTATATAGAGTGCCTTCAGAGAGGGGTTTCCACGGAGTTATGATCAGCACATTTTCCTTTATTTCCTCAGAGTAAATAGCATCGGGTCCCATGGAAAAATCAATTTCATCTTCATCAAAAGGTCTGGAAAAAGTGATTTTGATAGCCGTGTTAATACTTACATTCTGTGCTCCGTCCTTTGGTGTAACGGCAATGATATCAAGTTCATTTGAATCAATTTCGGTAGTCGGCACAACAATTCCTGTGGGTAGTTCTTGTATGACTTCCGTTGCATCAAGTTTTTCAGTGTCGTTTCTTCCACGTAGGATCAGTGTTGCAGTAAGCAGGACGACGGCTGCAATGGAAAGAATGATAATAATACGTTTTTGTTTCATATTAGTTTGTAGGAACCTGGAATCCGGCAATTTGACTAAATAACCAGGTCTTCTCGTGACTTACATAACCGTTTCGCTGGAAATTACACTCGAATCCTCTGAAGGAATCCGGTCGATTATTCTCATCATAAAGAATCTCCGATACCATCCCGATGTGTCCGTATGTTCCGCCGGTAATAACAAAGAGAGAACCCGGCTTTACGGCATAAGCCGTAGACGAAGAAGTATAAGGAATATATTGGTATCCCAAAACCGACTGTCCGGCATGCTGTTTTGCATTTCCCCATCCCATATATTTTTTACCGTTTGCAGATGCCATAGCCCGTGCACAACCCACACACTGAAGATAGTAGTAATTATCAGCAGAATATTTCATTTCATTGACGACAGATTGACCATTTTGAATACCTGAGACGTTTGCAATAGGTTGGACGCAGTAGCTATTTTGTGTTGCAACTACTCCTGTCCCGAACATAGTGCAATTGCTGTGTGCTTTTTGTTTTATCGCTTCCATGAGATTTGCCAAAACAGAGTCATATATCGGTGCGGGAGCAGGTCCGTAAGTCGGGCCGGAAATATTTGGTGTGGGATTTTGATTCGGAACAGGCGTCGGAGTATTTGCCGGAGAATAACTTCCGATCTCGTTCAGGAAGTTGAATATATCTATTGCAGGTTTTTTTACCTTTTCTGCAGAACTAGGATCATTTGAGGCTCTCGAATAAGCAGCTGAGCTCACAAATACTAGGAAAAGCAAGAATGATATGCTTAATAATTTCTTCATATATCTGATGTTGACATTTGGAAAATGCTTGCTCATAATGAATATATGGCCGGCATATTTGATTTTATAAAGAAACAAACCCCAAATGCAAATACAAGTGACACAACGTCAGCTGCTGACGCGAATTCCTCAACTGTGAATACATCTGGTCAACCGAAGGTTGTCGCACAGCAAACAGATGTTCCAGCACCGACAGGACAGCAGTCATATAACGGCATCGGAAACCCGTCCAGCGGGCAATCTTATAACGGTATAGGAAATCCTGCGAGCGGCCAATCCTACAATGGTATCGGAAATCCCGCACACGGACAGTCATATAACGGCATCGGAAATCCTCCAAACGGGCAATCATATAACGGGATTGGTACCCCGCCTCCGAAGGCTGCTCCCGGTCAATCAGAATCGGATAAAATACCTGCAACAAGTGAAGTGAAGAAGGCAGATATTGCGGAGGCAAAAGCTGCCGATATCTCTCCGGCCCCGCAAAAAATAGATGAAAAAGTTGATCTTTCACCCGCAGTAGAAGAAAAAAAGATGGATGAAGAAATGAAAAAGGGAGCAGATACATCAGAGGTGAAAACTGATGATATGGCAAAAGAAAAGACCGATGCTTCGACCGGAAATATTTCTTCTGCAGATGCTCCGAAAATAGAGAATCCCGCAGATGCAGTGGCAACTGCAGATACTCAAAAAACAGCTGATGCATCTGTTCAGCCGTCTGACGCAAAAAAAGTTTTGAACTCTCAACTAAACGGCAAACAGAGAAATGATCTTGATATCATGACTCATCTTACCCAGCGGTCAAACGCCGTGTTTGTCGAAGCAAACAAGAAAGCAAAGGAACTGAAAAATATATACATGGACAGTGAACATCTGCTTCATGGGCTCCTGACAGACGGGGAGATCTATAAAATTCTCATTGATCTGAAAGTTCAACCACAGTTAGTTGAACAGGAGCTGGTAAAGGTATATAAAAAGGAAGAGAGTCAAAATCCTCCGCAGCTTTCACCGAGAGTAAAGCAAATTGTGGAAAAATCTCTCGTGATTGCAAGAAAACTCGGTTATGAATTTATCTCACCGGAGCACCTTCTTCTTGCATTATATGAAGAAGGAGAAGGCGTGGGGGCACGCATCCTTGTCAAGCTTGGTGTTACAAAAGAGGATATAAACAAACGGATAACCGGTAAAAAAGGTGGAGTGTTCTCAGCAGAAGCATCAAAAGATGATAAAAAGCAAAAACAGAAATCTGCATTGCAGATGTATTGTATAGACCTGACCCAAAAAGCGGCAGATGGAGAACTTGATCCTGTCGTTGAAAGAGCTCCCGTTATTGAGCGACTTGTTCATATTCTTTCGCGCAGAATCAAAAACAATCCGGCACTTATCGGAGAGCCGGGAGTCGGAAAAACCGCTGTTGTCGAAGGTCTTGCACAGCGAATTGTCGGTAAACAAGTCCCTGAGAGTCTCCTGAATAAAAAGATTATGCAGCTTGATTTAGCAAGTGTGGTAGCGGGAGCTTCTCATCGCGGAGAGTTTGAAGAGCGTATGAAGAGTGTTGTTGATGAGCTGAAAGCAAGTAAAGGCGAGGTTATTATGTTTATTGACGAGATGCATACAATGATGGGTGCAGGAAGCGGTGAAGGAGCGATCGATGCATCAAATTTCATTAAACCGGCGCTCGCACGAGGCGAAGTACAATTTATCGGGGCCACAACAATTACAGAATACCGCAAATATATTGAGAAAGATCCGGCACTAGAACGAAGATTTCAGACAGTTCTTGTCCCCGAACCGACAGAAGAAGCTGCTATCAAAATGTTGAAGGCAGCAAAAGGAAAATATGAAGCATTTCATAAAGTCAAGATTTCCGATGAGGTTATTGAGCTTGCAGTGAAGCTCTCAAAAAGATACATCGGAGATCGGTTTCTCCCTGATAAAGCATTTGATCTGATGGATGAAGCATCAGCTGCTGTCCGACTTCCGCTTATTTCTCTTCCAGAAGAGATTCATTCTATTGAGACCCGTGTAGCACAACTCAATCAGGAACTAGCGGAAGATGAAAGAAGAGGTGAAAAAGTGAAAGCTCGAATACTACGCTCAAAGATTGATGATGTACAGGCAAAACTGAAAGTCAAACAGGACGAATACAATATGAAGAAGGCGCAGACGACTACAGCTGTCTCTCCGGAAATCATCAAAGATATCGTTTCGACCAGAACCGGAATTCCGATATCAAAAATCGGTTCTTCGGAAAAAGATAAACTCGGAAATCTTGAAGACATCATTCACAAAAGGATGATTGATCAGGAACGTGCTGTTGCTTCAGTCGCACAAGCTGTGCGACGGGGACGTGCCGGTTTGAAATCCAACAACCGACCTATCGGTAGTTTTGTCTTCCTCGGACCAACCGGTGTGGGAAAAACGGAACTTGCCAAGACATTAGCAGAGGTGTTGTTTGATGAAGAAGAGGCAGTGACACGCTTTGATATGACTGAGTATATGGAGCGTCATGAAGTTGCAAAACTTCTTGGTCCGCCTCCGGGATATGTCGGATTTGAAGACGGTGGAAAACTGACAGAAGCGGTTCGACGCAAACCGTATTCATTGGTGCTTTTTGACGAAATTGAAAAAGCACATCCTGATATTTTCAATATCTTATTGCAGATTCTTGATGATGCACGTTTGACCGACAATAAAGGACGAACCATTTCATTCAAAAATACCGTCGTAATCTGTACATCAAATATCGGAACTCCTCTCATCCAAAAGGAGCTCTTGAAGAGCGGCAAGTCCGAAGTGACAGAGCCGACACTTATCTCAACATATGCGTTTACTCCCCGAGGTCGTGAACTTATGACAATCGGGAACAAATATTTCGAAAGAGATAACAGCACAACAGCCAGTAGTCTGGATCTGACCAACGGTCAACAGCAGAAACCTGAAGCTAAGAAAGAAGATCAAAAGGCCGATGTCTCCTGGGTAGATCATAAGCTGACAGAGTACTTTGCCGGACAGAAAATTGACGGTAAGATGCCCATGCCAAAACCTGAAGCAGTGGAGCCTGAGCTTGAAAAGACTGAAGATGAGAAAAATGCAGATGGAAAAGACGCACAGCAGAAAGAGCAGGCAAAACCTGAAGAGGAAAAACCGAAAGTCACGTCATTTCCGACATTCGGATATGATACTCATGCGATATCGCCTAAGGGTGTAGAAATGATTTCAACCGGAGACTTAATATATTCACGTACGGCAACGACCTCGAAAGTATGGAATGTCACAAGTCTGATTGATTACTTCAATGATAACGTAGTGATCAATGCTTTGCCGGACGCTCCTGATGAACAGCTGCCGACAGTACGGCTCAAGACACATGCCTTCAGTCCTGATGAGATGGAGATAGTCACCTACAAAGATCGTTTCTGGAAGAGAAAAGCAGGAAGCACCGATTGGCAGACAGGGCTTATGAAAGAATACTTTGAAGGGCAGACAGTAAAGGATGATAATTATCCGGCAACACACTGGGATATTCACACCTTTACACCGACAGGCAAAGAGATCATCATAGTCGGTAATGATATCTGGCATCGAGAGCAGAACGCAACGGAGTGGAAGATGCAGCCATTGGAAGAGTACTTCGGTAAGAACTTCCCGCTTGAAAAGGAAGCTCAGGAAAAAGAGAAAGTTGAGGAACAGACAGATGTAAAGAAATATCAGGTGATCAAAGACAAAGTCATGAACGAACTACTGAAGTTCTTCAGACCTGAACTCGTAAACCGTTTTGATGAAGTCATCGTATTTGAGCCGTTGAAGTATAAACATATGCTTCAGATCGTTGATCTTCAGCTTAAAGCTCTGGCAAAGCTTTTAGAAGAGCAGGAAATCGGTTTTTCAGTCACAGAAGTTGCTAAGAAAGCTATTGTGCGGGAAGGATTTGATCCGGTATTCGGTGCCAGACCATTGCGCCGGGCAATTCAGAAGTTGGTAGAAAATCCGATTTCTGAGCTTATCATAGCACAAAAAGTCAAAGCCGGAGACACATTGATCGTAGATTTCGACGGCGATGAGTTTATCTTCAATGTCGAAAAGATTGAACGTAAAGAGGTAAAAGAAGAAGATACTCAAAATGTACAACAGGTGAGGCATGCTAAGTTTTTCTGTGAAAAATGCGCAAACAAATTTGACACAGATGTGATTCCTACAGCGACAACTGTATGTTCCAAGTGTGCAGCAAAAGACGTTCAGGAGATAAAAGAAGAGTCTCCCGAACCAAAGACTGAGGTTGTCGGGGAGAAAAAGACTGAAGACATGACAAGTAAAGCTCCAGTTGCTGAACCTGTAAAAAATGAGCCCACAAACGGCAAGGCAAGCGGTTTAGATCCGATAAAGCCGCAAATTGTTGACAATGCACCAGGTGCTGAGGTTCCGCCGCAGCAGAATACCCCTTCAGTTCAGGTAGTTGATGGCGCGGGACAGCAGCAAACGGCATAAATACTTTCCCTATGACCGCAAACTATACACCTCTCAATGTTGATGAGTTTGAACGTCGATTTGAAACGAAAGGACTCAGCAATACGTTATTTATCGTTATTGGCGTACTGAGTATCATTGTCTTGGGGCTTATTGCATTCCTTCTTGCAAGACAAATAGTGTAAACCATGGAACTTATCTTTGTAGGATTATTTTTTCTTCAACTTGTAATTCTATTTTTTGTATCGCGTCTTTCTATTACTCGGCTATTTCAGGTTTTACGGCTTTTTTTTCGTCATGATAAGATCGTGTACAGCCTTATTGCTTTCATTTTTTTCCCGGGAACTGTCATACATGAGCTTGCACATGCAATTATTGCGATGCTCCTTTTGCTCAAAGTTCGGGATATTCATGTTTTCCCCCAGTGGGAGGGTCAGTATCTCAAACTTGGACGAGTATATTATGAAAAAAAGGACGTTATCCGAAGTGTTATTGTAGGTATCGCTCCAATTATTGTCGGGTTGCTTATTTTTTGGTGGCTGTTTAGTCTTCAGATATTTCAATCAGAACATATTCTGTTGAAAGTATTTGTAGGATGGCTTGTATTTATTCTTTCTACTACCATGTTTTCTTCAAAGCAGGACCTGATCGATATTGTATACCTAATACCGGTTGCTGTAATTATTGCAGGGATTGTGTATATTTTCCAAATAGACCTTTTAGGCGTTATTAATTGGAACGTGCTGCTTGAAGCAACAGCCGGTTTTTTGTATGCTATAAATATCTATCTGTTGATCTCTTTGGGGATACATGCTCTCATGATATCAGTACTGCAGATAGTATTAATGAGTTCCAAAAAAATATGACGAATACACTGGCGCAGGGTCTGGTCATTCAACCGGATAACGGAAAAGCAGTTACTATTACAGGTCCCCTTGAGGGGATTACGTCTCTTACTGATCTGGTGACTGTTATGACGAACTTCCTCTATCCTTTTGCGGCCGTGATTCTTCTTCTTGTTCTCATCTGGGGAGGATACGATTTTCTCATGTCACGAGGCGATGCAGACAAAGTTAATAGCGGGAAAGCTAAAATGACAGCCGGTATTATCGGTTTTGTTCTCCTGATGTTATCTTATCTTATAGCAAGACTGCTTGGATTTATATTTGACGTTGGGAACGGAGTACTCTAAAGAAAAAAGCTATTTTCTTTTGTATTCTTTTATCGCCTTTTCGTAGTTTTGGGGATTGCCGACATCATACCAGCTTCCTTCAAATACAAACCCGCTTACTTCCTGCTGGTCTATAAGGCCGGTAATGACATCTTCCAATGCGAATTTTTCTTTTTTCGGAAATTCATTGAAAATGGAAGGCTCAAAAGCATATATCCCGGTATTGATAAGATGGCTTTGCATTCCGGGCTGCTCGGTGTGAGAATAAAAATTGGTGAGATGAGTCCCGTGAAGTTTGATTTGCCCGAAATCCGTCGGTTCAGAACTGGTTGTAAGAGCGACGGTTGCAATCGTATTTTGTCTTTTGTGGAACTGTATGAAGTCCGAAAACGAAAAATCAGTCAAAATATCTCCGTGGATTACCAAAAAAGTATCCTGACCTACTAATTCTTTTATTTTATTCAGTGCTCCGCCCGTCAGTAAATTCTCTTCTTCTTCGGAGTAGGATATGGTGACTCCGAATTTTTCTCCGGTTCCGAAGTACTTTTTTATCTGGTCGCCAAGATAGGAGATTGCAATAACAATATCCGTAATACCATTGTCCCGTAATTGATTGATCAGATGTTCCAAAATTGGCTTTCCGGCAACGGGAAGCATCGGTTTCGGAATTTCATACGTATAAGGACGCAGCTGTGTACCGCGACCTCCGGCTAATATTATTGCTTTATGAACCGTGGATTGAGTATACTGTGTAATAATATACTCGATAGCATGTGAACGATTCCGAATTTGCTTTTTGTCTATCAGTCTATCGATTTTTTTAAGAAGATTAGTATCAAGGGTTATAGTTATTCGGGAGCGTCTCATGTGCTCTCATTGTAGCCAAAAGGTTGATTTTTGTCAAAGCTAATTTATAATAGGTAATACATATTCTATGAATAATCACCGAGTTCAAATTACCGTTTACTAAGTTGTTATATATATCCGCTTATTTATAAGCGGTTTTTTTTAGCCAAAATATGCTTTTTGACAACCAGGAACCACCAATAGTTATATCCATAGGAGGGTCTCTTCTTGTGACCGGGGACGGTATTGATACAAAATTTCTTTCACAACTTAATGCATTTATAAGAAAATATATTAAGCGCGGTAAGCGCTTTTTTTTGGTCGCAGGAGGCGGACGTACAGCAAGACATTATCGTGATGCAGGTAAAACCGTCATCGGAACGATGTCAGATGAGGATCTGGATTGGATCGGTATTCATGCCACCAGACTCAATGCACATCTTCTTCGAACCATTTTTGAGGATATCGCTCATCCTCGTATAATCGAAAACTATGACAAAAAATTGCATAACTGGAAAGAGCCGGTAGTTGTCGGAGCCGGATGGAAACCGGGGTGGTCAACAGACTACGATGCGGTAGTATTGGCAAGAGACTACGGTGCAAATCTCATCATCAATCTGTCAAATATTGATTGGGTTTATGACAAGGATCCCCGTACTCATAAAGATGCGAAAGCGATCGAAAAACTGACATGGGGAGAACTGGAAAAGATTGTCGGGACGGAATGGTCACCCGGTATCAATGCTCCTTTTGATCCCATAGCAGCACAACTTGCAAGAAAGCTTCGGCTGACGGTTATTGTTGCCAACGGTGAGAACTTTAGAAATCTTGAACGAATCATTGAAGGAGATTCTTTCAAAGGAACGGTTATCATGCCATATAAAATTAACGCCAGTTTCTATGATCGTGAATATTACATGGGAGACAAGGCAGGATACAGATTCGCCCAAAAATCTTCGACAATCGGAAGGTTTCTAACAGGTATAGCGAATTATTATCGGGCATTCCTTATCCGAATGTTTCTTAAACCGAAAAACTGCCTTGATGTAGGGTGCGGAACCGGTAATCTAGTCAAAACCCTTCGCACCTTCGGCATCGATGCATACGGTGTCGAAATTTCTGAGCATGCGCTCGCCCTGGCGGACAAATCAGTCCGCCCTTTTTTAAAAGAAGGGGATATTGTGAAACTACCATTTGATAAAGAAGAGTTCGACCTTGTTTTGACATTTGATGTGCTTGAGCATGTGGAACGGGGGAAAATCAAAAAAGCGATAGATGAAACTATCCGCGTTTCCAAAAAATATATCATGCATAAGATATATACAAAGGAAAATCTTTGGATCCGCTGGCTGTATAGTAAAGATTATTCGCATCTGTCCATTTTTACCGCAAAGTTCTGGCGAAGAAAATTCCTGGAGCATCCTGATGCAATGCTTCAGCGAAACTCCATATTCAGACTTCCTTCCTTTATGGAATCTATCTTTCTTTTGAAGAAAAAATAAGATATTTGGTACAATGTCATGCTGAACCAAGGTTCAACATCCGGTTTCATTCCTGGATTCCGGATCAAGTCCGGAATGACAAAACTAGAAGAAGATTATTATCTGTACTATGATTTTGAAGCATATACATCTGACAAACTTTCGTAATTTTGAAAAAGCTGATTATCAATTCAGTCCGTACCTTACTCTTATCGTCGGAGAAAATGCGAGAGGGAAAACCAGTCTTTTAGAAGCGGCATTTTCATCAGTTTACGGGACTGGATTCAGGGAGACAAGAGAGATAGAGCTTATTCGCTGGGATTATGATGAGAATCTCGTTGAAGCAGTTTTCAAAGATCAGGATCAAGAAACGTTTTTTCAGGTACGCATGCAGAAATCATCAGACACTACAGTGAGAAAAACTTTTTTTGTCAATAAAACAGGAAAATCTTCTAACCAGTATCGCAGCATGCAAACCCAAGCGGTACTGTTTGCCCCTGAACAAATACAGATTATTACCGGTTCGCCGAGCCGTCGCCGCAGATACTTTGATGAAGTCATATCATCAGTTGATCGGGAGTACAAAAAGAAACTGAGATATTATGAAAACGCTTTAAGGAAAAGAAATAAGATTTTGGAATATTATGAAGATGAACTGCAGGCATTTGAAGAATTGCGCTTCTGGGATAATTACTTGATCGAACACGGAGAGTATATCTCAAAAAAGAGGGCATCGTACATCGAATATTTAAATGCACATCCCTCCGTAAACGGGAAAAATTTTTCGGTTGTTTATTCACAGGATTTTTTTTCACAAGATCGACTCAATGAAGTGAAAAAACGTGAGTACAGACTACGCAGAACACTTATCGGACCTCAAAAAGATGATTACGTTTTCAATCTGCATGCTCCTCAGGATAAAAATGTCAGTTTATACGGATCCCGAAGTGAGCAACGTATGGCAATTTTTTGGCTCAAATTGAACGAGCTTTCATATTTTGAGGAGCAAACCGAGTCAAAACCGCTTCTTTTGTTGGATGATATTTTTTCTGAATTGGATGATCACAATCGTGAATTGGTGATGAATATGATCAAAGAACATCAGACCATTGCAACAACTACGGAAGAAGAAGTAAAGGATCTTGCAGAGATGCCCGAGGAGATTATTCACTTATGATTCAAACGTTGTTTCCAAGATATAGGGGAACGTAGCAGCTAAATCCTGCAGTACGTCAATCTTACCTTTCATTTTTGCCCATTCGGCACGCAGCATCCACATATGGATTGTGGAACCGGGTGTTATCCACGGGACTTTTGCAGCCATAAAGGCCTGTAGCTGTTCTTCGTAAGAAGGTAGGAGCTCATCATTGTTGTGATAGACATACCGGTCCATAAGTCTTGCAGCAACTGCCAACTCAACATTCTGATAGTCGTGCACTCCGTTTAATTTCAATGGGCCTCCGTCAAGACCGCCGCCTCCGACAATCCATACATTGTCAACGGTTCTGGTTGTTGTTACTTTCGTCCGGGGAAGTCTATTTTGAGCTGCTTCAAGCTTGCCTACTTTGCTAAGAGGAGCATGCAGTTCGAATGATGTACAGGGATATATTTGTTCGATAATTTCTCCGGTTCCGCCATCGTCGATAATATCTTCTATGATAAAAGCGGAGGCACCTGGGTCCCCCTCTGTCAGTTGAATACATTCGGCTACTTCCCCGACTTTTCTTGTGCTTATTAGCTGGACTTGATGTGCAATATCGGCTACACATCCTCCTGCCTGTTGCCATTCATGACAGACGGCATAGAGAGGTAGAACTGACCCGTTGAGAGGTGCGATGATTGCGGGGAGATTACCGGTTCGTTGAGAGAAATCTTGAAGTCTCTGCGATACCTGTTGCCCGAATTCCCGCAAGACTACAGGTACCGGTTCTACACCGGCAACTTCGTATATTCCTTGTGGATAAGGCCTTTCTGTTGCGTTTAATTGTTCTGACATACGATATTATAAGTTATGGATTGTATATGTCTACTTCAAATGAAGGTTTGAGGTAATATTGATATAATACATATCACAAGGAGAGGTGACAGAGCGGCCGAATGTACCGGTTTCGAAAACCGGCGTGGGGCAACCCACCGGGGGTTCGAATCCCCCCCTCTCCGCCACGTACAAAATTGCAAAGCAATTTTAACGTGGCTGGAACCTTGAACGAAATCCGCCGTGAGCGGAAACGTTCTTACGTTCCGCCGAAACATTTCTACCTCACTTCTTCTTGATTTCTGATGACTCACATAATAGTATGTAATTACTCATGTTCTATTATGTATATATTTTGTACAGTTTTCGTTTTCATAAGCTCTATATTGGGTTTACACAAGATCTAGTACAGAGGGTTAATGTGCATAATTCTGGAAAATCATCTGCAACTAAGCCGTATATCCCGTATACACTTATCCATTACGAAGCATTCTTGAGTAAAAGAGATGCACTCCATAGAGAGATATATCTAAAGTCAGGCTACGGACTCCGGAGTATCAAAAAAATGCTTAGGTTTTGGTTTGAAGAAAAAGTTTGAAAAATATCTCAAATCCGGCTCGGGAAGAGCATTTTTGAAAAGGCATGGGTTTAAATAACTAGAAATTATTTGCGTATTATAATCTAATTGTTTTGTTCTCTTAGCCACTCGGCTAGTAAGCAAGAGTTCAACTCTCTCCTTGTTTTTTGTGCTTTTGTCATTGGGTCACAATGTTATACCAGCAACTGATACAACGATTCAATTAATGTTGTCAGCTAAAGTAGACATTATGATAGATGCATTCTGTTCAAAAATAATCCACGGATTTGGTTTACTAGCTAAGTGAACAATACATGAATCTTCGGAGATGCATTTCTTCCTATTTAGGAAAGATACTATGATCATCAATACCGGTCTACTTACGAATAACAAATAGCTGCAGCATCAGCATCCAGGAGAGAAAGAGTATATAAGGGAAAATGAATGAAGTATATATCCTCCAGACAGATTCTTCCGGCTTCTTCAGAAGCAGAGAGACCAAATACATTGATACAAAATAACTAAGAAACCAGCCGTAGATAAAAATATTAAGAAAGGGCAACTGCCCGAATGTGAAGAATATTGGAATAGATAGAAGTAAGAGCCACATAAAACTTAGGCCGCTTCCCATAAAAAAATAGTTACGGTAAGGCTTCTGGAAAAGTGCAGGATTGATGAGTTGTGCGACATATACGCATACAAACATAATAAAACTTAGTACCGAATAAGCGAGGAGAGGCTTAAGATCCATATCCGCAAAAACGTTTTCACCTGAAAGTAGGATAACGGGGAAAAAGATAATCACCGGAAGATAGGTGAGGCCCGTGAAGAAGAGAAAGAAAATGCCTGAAGCAAAAAGCGACATTTTCAGCTGTTGTGTCATTACTATTATATTAACAAAAGTAATATGTGAAATCGACGTTATTTATAATGATTTCGAGTATTATTTAAACATTCTCAGTGTTTTGAGGAAAAAAGTACTGGTCTCCGATCCGACTCGGGATAGGACTTTATTTACGGCTCCTCCGCTTGCCGGTGACTGAAAATAGTCTTTTGTAAAAACCTTTGGATCAATATATCTGACATTGTGATGATCGTCAATCATAATATTTCTCGAAAAAAGAAGCGGGAACAAGCGTGCAACTGCCTTGGAAAGCTTCGTATCTCTTTTATTTGTTCCACCGACAATATCCAGAGCCTCCCCCTTTTGCAGAAGGTTATTATTGAGTTCAAAAATATGAATGAGTTCGTCCAGAGATTCCTTCGGAAGTTGCCAGACAGCACCTCTGCTTTCCTGAAGTGTTTTCCCGGGTACTTTTGCCTGAGATTCTGAGAATGTCAATCCTCCTTGAGATGATTGGTGTATAGCAAATCCGCTTTCAGGTATGGTTGTGCCATGTCCCCCAAGCTGTATCAATTCATTACGGACAAACTCAATTTGTGCCTTATCAGTTCCGACCTGGTGTATAAGCTCATCCAATTCTACCTTGGTATAGTTTTGTGGAGTTGAGTCCAGTTCTTTGTATATTTTGGTTACGACTGAATTTTCAGGATGATCATATACATCTCTCGTTTCTCCGCTTCCGATTTTTTCGCCTTGAATAAAGGGTAGATTTGGATTAGTTGGTTCACGCATACTATCACTCATTGTATCAGGTTGGGAAATGACCGTTGCAGCTTCTCATTTACTTCCTTTTCTAACAGGTATACAATGAATTATTACCATTTCTTATATGTTATGAGTATTGAAGGGAACGTCATCGTGATCACCGGTGCAAGTGACGGGCTTGGA
>CAYMVU010000021.1:0-19026 GCA_964394215.1 uncultured Gammaproteobacteria bacterium | reverse complement strand
CTATTTATGTAATCAAGTGTCTTCTGTTTTCGCATCAGAGAAGCATAATAGTACATGTTACTTTGTACTGCCTGCTTTTCTTTATCGTCCTTGATGCCTGCTAAAATTGTATCTAACTCTGCCTGCTCTACATTAATTTTCTCCTCATCTGCAATTTTCTGCAAGAGGAATTCCATTTTATATATGTCCTCAATCTCTTTCTTGATCTGATCCATGATCTGCTCTTTTGTCAGGTTTTTAGACTTAAGGTAAGATTCCATTGTCAAACCGACCCGTTGGACATCGTCAACAAGCTTCGAGAGCCGCTGACTGGCCTCTTCTTCTATGATGAGATCAGAGATCTCAACTTTTGCTTCAGAAAGAAGCGCTTCAAGAGCAGCCTGAAACTCAGCCTGCTTTTGCTTTTCCTTGTCCTCTTCTGTCGGTTCTTTATCTTTTCCCGGAACCCAGATATCTGATTTTTTAACTTGCTCTTTTGCTTTTTTAACCTTTTCTTTATAGCTACCCAGTTTTACATCCGGAGTCATGGCTGTTGTCATCTTGATCTCCCATTCTTCGTTTTCCTTAGCCTTGGTAAGCTCGACTTTCGGCGATATAATAGGTCTGACATCTTCTTTTTTCAGGATTTCAGAGTATACACGGGGAATATAAGAACGAAGTAAGTGTTCATACACCACGTCTTTTTGAATTTTTGATTCGGCGATATTCTTCGGTGCTTTTCCTTTACGAAAACCCTCAACTTTCAGGTCTTTTCGGATAATCTCAAATGAAGAATCATATTCTTTCTTAATGTCTTCCCATGGGACTTTCACAGACAATTCAACGGTATTTTTAGGAAGATTCTTTCGGGCAAACGTATACATAGTAGTACTCAATATTGATAAATGATAAAGTCAACGGTGTTATTATAACATGTGAGCGGAGAGAAGCGTGGCGGAACAGGCTCGATTCTTACAGACTCATGGCAAGTTTCGCGTAATAGAGTTTCTTATCAGCTTCACGGCGTACGAATTCATTGTGAATTGAACGTACACGAACTGCCCACGTAGGACTTGCAGCATAGATAGGACCGATTTCTTCAATAGTTTCCGCTCCGCGGCCGATATAGTTGTTTTTCAGACCTTTTGCTACAGCAAGGAAGGCCTCACCCCAGGACTCAAAGTAAATGTGTCCGCCGCCCCAACCGAATGGGTTGTGAGACTCCGGAATAAGATGTTTACCGTAAGAGGATTCAAGTCCGGCAATAGAGGGAAGAAGATAACAGTCAATCTCGTATGTCGTACATGCGTCCATGAATGCATCTACTTCAGTGACAAGAGGTGAGTTCTTGCTTTCAAGAACCTCCCGAATGACTGATTTCTGAAGATTCCGCTCGACATACTGGTCAACACGGTCATCAGTGGTTTCTGCAGTAACTAGCTTTGCAGACGTTCCTGCAACTTGCTCTGCACGAACGGTATTTGGTAAGATCAGTAGTACTATAAGTAATAGTAATACTGCTATATTTTTTACCATAAAAAAATGCTAAAGTTTTTCGTTAGGGAGAAAAACCTTAGCATCTGAGAATAATTATATCACATATTATAGGTTTGTCAAGTATCATATTTATATGACTTATATTAGGTACTTCACAAATATGTAAAATATACAATAGATTGTTGTATCAATCTTCGCCTAAAAAAACACCTCAGTATGTTGAGCTACAAAAAGCCACCTATGATAAAATACCAGTATGAAAACATTTGACAGTTTCAGCTTCGGATGCCGGGTAAATCAGGCTGAAATAGAGGCTCTTGACCGCGAGCTTATGCAGAAAGGGTATGAAAAGCAGCCGAAAAAGCCGGATATCTATATCCTCAATACCTGCTCAGTCACGCATAAAGCCGAGCGTGAGGCACGAAAACACATCTACAACCTCAAAAGACAGTTTCCGGACACAAAGGTTGTTGTGACAGGATGTGCTGCCACTAACTGGTCAAAAACAAATACGAAGATTCGCGGAGTTGATTATTTGATTGACAATAAGAGCAAGGAGCTTATTGCAGAGCTTCTTGAGAGAAAATATAATAGCGAAATAGCTCTTCCAACAGTAAAACGTGTCAAAACCTTCGATGAACCTACAGAAAGCGCTGCGACGGATAAATTTATGCGCTCAAAACGCGTCATTATCAAAATCCAGGACGGTTGTCACCGATTTTGCAGTTTCTGCATCGTACCATACCTTCGCGGACTGCCGCAATCGAGTAAGATTGACGAAATCGTCCGTCAGATTCAATCATATCCTGAGTATGTCGAGGCAATTCTGACTGCCATCAACACCGAAGCCTATGGGCGGGATACGGGAGAAACGTTTGTCGATCTTATTGATTCCATCCTCACCAAAACCGATATTCCGAGAATCAGCTTCGGATCGATTCATCCCTGGACATTTCAGAAGGATTTTTTCAATCTCTATAGAAAATATTCCGGTTCACCCCGCTTTGTTGATTTTTTTCATATTCCCCTTCAGGCCGGCTCTGACGATATGTTGAAGCTGATGAAGCGGGGATATACACGTGATGAGTTTATTGAGAAGCTGAACATGCTCAAAGACATCAATGAATTCGCTTTTATCGGTACGGATGTGATTGTCGGTTTTTTAGAAGAAACCGATCAGGATTTTGAGGATACATACTCATTTCTTGAAACAACACCGATCTCACGCTTTCATGTCTTCAGATTTTCCAAAAGAGAACACACCGCAGCATATTATTTGAGCAATCGGCTAAAACAACCCCTGCCGTCTGTCAAAAAGGCACGTTCACAGCGTCTGAGAGAGCTTTCCGATAAAAAATACGCCGCTTTTCAGACCAAACATATAGAGAAAACATTCGAAACTCTCATTCTGGAGAGAAGAGACGGGGACTATCAACAAGGTCTATTGAGCAATCAAATGCTGGTATGGATAAAAGCAGAAAAAGACTTCACAGGAGAGCTAAAGAATGTTAAAATATATGACTATCGGAATGGAGAACTATTTGGTAAAATAGTGTGATCGTTCTGTCAGTCAAAAAGCCAATCGCTAAAAGCTGACATCTCATATAGGAGCCGTAGCTCAATTTGGTTAGAGCGCTTCCCTGTCACGGAAGAGGTTGCGGGTTCAAGTCCCGTCGGTTCCGCCATCCACTTTACAAGCGTCAATCTCTTACAAAACGCATATACCGCTTTTACACCACTATCATCTCTTACCTCTAGGATGCTCTTATGTTCAACACAAGCCATCACCGGTCTTTCATCCTGGGCATAGTAGCCGGGGCAGCGGCGACACTCGGAATGGATTATTTCATGAAAAAAACAACCACACAAAGCGATTCACCTCCCACGACCTCAGTCGATGATAAAACCAGCTCTCCTTTCGGTAAAAATTACCGTGAGGGAGAAACCTCAACCGAAGCAGTCGGACGTATTGTATACACAAAACTCTTTGATAAGGAACCGTCTCAAAACATGTCTTCCTATTTATCTCAGGCTGTTCATATCGCCTACGGAGCGCTACAAGGAGGAGTATTTGCACTTTTCGGACAGATTTTTCCCGGGACTTATTTGATGAAAGGAGCATTGTTCGGTGCCGTCATCTGGCTTCTCGGAGACGAACTGGCGGTCCCTCTTCTCGGATTATCACGATCTCCTGCTTCTATATCAAAGATCACACATATGAATTACCTCAAAGGGCACCTTGTGTACGGTCTCCTATTAGGCGGAATATTTTTAGCACTAACTGAAGATACAAGTTCATAATCCTATGTCAAAATCTGTAATTATAACCGGTGCATCTGCAGGAATCGGGCGGGCAATTGCTCATGAGTTTGCACGAAAGAAAGCTCGAATTGGCCTTATAGCACGTGATACACAACGTCTGCAAGACGTTGTCGAGGAAGTAACATCTCGCGGTGGAGAGGCAATAGCTTTGAAAGCTGACGTTTCCGATCATACATCAGTAGAAGATTGCGCAAAACGATTTGAAAAAGAGTATGGAGATATTGATATTTGGATCAATAACGCAATGGTAACCGTCTTCGGTGAAACGAAGGATATACCCGCCGAGGAGTTTAAGCGGGAAACGGAAGTAACATATCTTGGGACTGTATACGGGACATTGACCGCCCTGAAACGCATGTGGAAAAGAAACAAGGGAAGAATCATACAGGTAGGTTCGGCACTATCATATCGTGCCATACCTCTTCAGGCTCCGTACTGTGCTTCCAAACATGCAGTGAGAGCATTTACAGATTCACTCAGGACAGAAATCATACATAACAACAAAAATATTCACGTATCGATGGTGCAGCTGCCGGCACACAACACTCCTCAATTCAGTTGGGGAAAAGTCCATATCGATAAACATCCTCAACCCATCCCACCGATTTATGAGCCCGAAGTAGCTGCCCGTGCTGTTTATTGGGCAGCACATCATGAGCGACGTGAAGTATGGGTAGGTGCTTCTGCCGTTTCGACTATTCTCTTCAGTGCCTTCTTCCCTGAATTGGTCGATCAGTATCTGGCCGCAACGGGCTATAAATCACAGTTTGCTGACAGAGACCTTGATGGTAATCGAAGAGGGAACTTATTTCAAACAGTAAAGGGTGATTTCGGAACAAAAGGAGTATTTACCGATCGTTCTAATAAATCAAGTATGCAGTTCGAACTGGAAAAAATACCTGTTATTCATTATTTCAGCAACCTGATCATTGCCTTCATATACTCTCTGAAGATGATGTTCAGTTGGATAAAGCAGTATGCCTAATCACACACATATCTCATATACAGTTTTACGTATCACACTCGGACTTGTTTTTATTCTGACTGGTTTTTTTATACTGCAGGAGCCTGCGTCCTGGATCGAACTTGTACAGCCTTGGGTGCGGGACATTCTTCCGATTTCTTTAGAAACAGCAATATATATCACTGCGATTTACGATATCGCTCAGGGAATATGGCTTATCACTGGCGTGTATACGGGAATAGCAAGTATTCTTGCAGGCCTTCATCTTGCTCAGGTTTTGGTTGTTACAGGTGTGAATTGGATAACGTATCGGGACATCGGGCTGCTCGGCATGAATATAGCACTCATTATCGATCATTATTTTCATGCACCACCCGATGAAAAAGTACAGTCCTAGCAAACAAATTCCGCTTTCATCTTACGGTTTCCTGACCGGAATATACCTTCTTCTTTTTTCATTCGTCATCTGGTATGTGAATACCAATGGTATCCGTCTCATCACGCAGATGAGTGTAGTCGACTTATTGTCGATTTCAATCGCGTCATATAAGCTGGCCTGGCTCTTAAGTCGTGATTTCGTAACGAGCTTTATACGTGCACCGTTCGTCAAGTACGAGCAAACTCTCGGCGCAGGCTCAGTGACTGAATCAGCGCGGGGAGAAGGTCTTCAACTTGCAATCGGACAACTTCTGACATGCCCGTGGTGTCTTACTCAGTGGACGGCAGTATTTTTTATGTACGGACTTATCTTTATTCCCGATATCACCCGATTCACTGCAATAGTACTTGTCATCGTTGCGATCGGCGAAATACTGCACTTGGGGTATGAAAGACTTATGTTGAATAAATAAGGGAAGTATTAGATAACATTCAGAAGCGAAGCATCAATTCTCTTATACAGGGCTTCGAGTATATCCAGTCTTTCCTCCAATACATCAGACTCAATTTCCTCGGTGGCCGTTTCGAATGACAGATACATAAACGAAAGATATATTCCCGCAAGCAGTTCAATCTCGTCCATAACGGTAAGTTGGGTTTCAGTTTGGATAAATTCTGACATAGCTTCTTTTGAACTTTGAATATCCAGATTTATGAAAATGACGCCTTATTAGACCTCAATGACGCTCAATTTATTACTAAATGACAAGTAACATTGCTACATTGATATCAAAAATCCAATTTTTACACTCTGTTGATATTAATCTTTCAATAGATTTATGAAGCCACCTTATGATTACCCCATAACAGTATTTTAAATGACTAATATCTCAATTATGAAAATACACATAGCAAAAATTATTAGATCAGCAGTTTCACTCTCTTTATTTAGTTACCTCATAATGAGCCTGGTGGTATTTCCGTTACCTATTGCTCTGGCTGAAGAAACGGACCCGCCGAATAAAGACACACTTAATGAGCAAATTCAAACAGATGCTCAACAGGGAATCCAAAGTTCACTTTCGGAAAGCACCCAACAAACAAACACTGCATCATCAGAAAACAGTCAACCGGCAAATGAGCCACCACATGTACAAACAAGTGAAACAGTGAACACGGGAGATAATGTATCAGAAACAAATCAAACCGAAAACACATCAGAGACTACAGTTGAAAATACTAATACAGCAGCGGTAAATCAGCAGGTCAATGCGACAGCAAACACCGGCCACAACGAAGCGAGCAAAAATATCAGCTTCGGCGGTAATGCCGGTATTATTGTGACAGGAAATGCGGGAGTCGAGACTACCGCAAAAGCTGTAACGAATAGCAACACGACCGCAATAGGCTATTCCGGAAACTTCGCAAACTCAAGTTCGGATACTACAAACACAGGAAACGGTCTGACAAAAACAACATCCTCCCAAAATACCAGACTTACGATGGTAAATAATGACAATCAAACCGTTATCAATCAGAGTGCTCAAACCGAAGCGACTACCGGAGATAATAAAGCTGACGGAAACATCAGTATCGGGGGAAGTGCAGGAGTTATCTTCACCGGTTCAGCATATACTTCGACCAATTTCCTAACCACTGCAAACGGAAGTGTCGTACTCATCGGAGGAGAGACGAACGGCAACGGACCGGGCAGCGGGGCCTCAATCGTCCTTCTGAATACAGGGGATAATAATGATTTTGCCTCAAGGATTATGAGACAAAGATCAACGACAGTTCGCAATAGCAATTCCGCACTTGTCTCACAGAGCTGCGGTACGGGACAGGCTCTCTGTATGGCAAATACGGGGTATAACACCACAAACAGGAATATCGGCCTGGCAGGAAGTGCTGGAGTAATACAAACAGGAGACGCACTTGTCTATGTCGACATGAAAGCAGATACAAACTCGAACGAAACGACTGTCTTAAACGACGGATCCGAAACGGAAAGCAGCACGGATATTACCAATACAGGAAACAATACGACATCTACTGCATCCTCAAATGACAGTGCCTCAACAACAATCGGAAGCTCAAATACATCTGCAATCAACCAGCAGGTCAATGCTATCGCAAACACAGGACATAATCAGGCAAATCGGAATATAAGCTTCGGAGGAGATGCGGGAGTCATATTTACTGGAGACGCAGCAGTCATCGTAAACATGGGGGCGAAAGCAAACGAAAACTCCGCAACACTCAAACAAGAAACAACCGAACCGCTCGCCACTAATGAAGAAAGAGATCCTACATATATAGCATGCCCATCGTCTGATCAATCAACGGATATCGTAAACACGGGAGATAATCTTGATACTGACTCATCCGCGGTAACTACGACCCGAACAAACGTAACTAATACAAATAAAGCTATTCTTTCTCAAAAAATTGCAGGAAAAGTAAATACGGGATTTAATTCTGCAGACCGTAATATCGGAAACCAAACAGGGATTATCGTTACAGGTGATGCTGTACTCGCTGCAGAAATCGCAGCAGATACAAATAAAAACGAAACGACTGTAGGTTGTGATGTCATTGCAAAAGTAAATCCCACACCTACACCGACAGATGAACCGCCTGTCACACCGACACCGACATCAGGTCCGAACCCCACCGCAACACCTACAACAACACCGCCAGCCAACGGAGGTAATAACGGCGGAAGTAGTAATAACGATGGTGGAGGCACAACTACGACCACTATGGCTTCAACATCTACAACCGGCTTCAAAGGCGGAATCCCGCTTTCCTCAGGCGATGTCCTCGGAGCATCAGTCAGCAGACTGCCGACAACAGGCCCTGAGGACCTGATTTCCTTTTTACTCGCATCCCTCGCAGTTCTTCTTTCCGGCGGGGTATTAAGGAAAACAACATTTGCTTCCAGAAGTTACAAGTTAACTTTTAAAGAAAGGGGGTGAAATGAAATATGTTGAATAGAAAAATGTTACTAACTGGAATCTCAATGCTCGCAATTATGGGGTTAGTGGCTACACCGGCTGCTTTTGCCGCAACTGATACAACAAGTATCGTCAACAGTGGTGATGATGCTCAGGTGACAACATCCTCATCATCTTCAACCAATGTGAATGTAGCAAATACCAATGTTGCCAATATCTCACAACAGGTACAGGCTCACGTCAATACCGGCCATAACTCTGCTGATGGAAACATTAGTACAAGTGGTGCTGGTACATTAATCATGACTGGTAATGCACTTTCACAGATCGGTTTGGATGTCGCGGCAAATGAGAATCAAACAGCAATTGCAGTTAACAGCGGTGAAGGCGATTCAAATATGACAGATATCGTCAACACGGGAGATGATGCAGATATCGACACATCTGCAAACTCAACCACGAATGTCTCAGTAAACAGTCTCAATACTGCATTCGTCCAACAAGCTGCAAACATTCATGCTAACACCGGCCACAATGACGCTGATGACAATATCGGTTCCGGACCTTCCCTTACCACAGGAAACGCTGCTGCAGGGGTGGGATTTGACGTTGACGTCAATGACAACACGACAGCAATCGGACTGGGTGGAGGAATGAGTTCACTTTCTTCACATGAAGAAGGAAACATGACCAGTATCGTCAATACAGGTAATGATCTTGATACTGATACCAATGTTCATACAAGTACATCAATGAGCTCATCGAGTTCAAATATGATGACTGTATTGCAAAGTATCATGACACACACCAATTCAGGTCATAATGACGCTGATGACAATATCGGCGGAAGCGGAATGATGACTGGTGGAGCAGGTGTACAGGTTGGCTCAGCTGCAGATGGCAATTCAAATACTTCCTTTCTCGGAAATATTATGGATATGCTGTTCTTCTTTATGAGTTAATCTTGTAGGGTTTCCAGTGCCCCGAGGATAAACCTCGGGGCACGGAAAGATAACATATTCTACCTATTGCCGGAATGTCTGTCTGTAAGAAACGTTGTTTGTTTTAAGTTCTTTTTGAAAAGAGTTTGAAATAAATTACGGATCTAACTATGAACCAATTGTCCCTTCTCATCGTTTTTGTACTGCTTCTTTCCCGTACTCTGACCGTATACGCAGTATCGGAAACTCCTGCTGCATCACCCTCACCGACTGCGCCGACAGTCACGATTACAGACGTTCCCTCACCCGAACCAACTCTGATTCAGGAAACACTAACTCCCACCGCGACTCCAACCGTCTCTATAACACCCACACCCGAGTATGAACTTACACCCACCATTTCTCCAACGGACCAGGAACTATTAATTACCCCGGAACCAGTACTGCAGAAAGATCAAGAAGCTTCATCCAGCAGCGAAATTATAAATAAGGAACCGCATCAAACTGAAAGCACTGCTTCGGCCTCTGCCATTGAAACCGGACATGCTGAAAATAATGTTACTGTCGATAATATAGTAAATACAAATATTACGGGTAACAATAATTGCCTGCTGATTTTATCTCATAACTTCGATACTCAGGATATATTAAATTTGACCGATACATGTCAAAACATCATGATAACAACAGAAACATCTTCGGATAATGAAACATCAAGCAAGAATGATACAGAGATCCAAACTACAATACAAGCAGTTGCTGACACGGGTAAGAATGTTCTGGTCGTTCCTCAAGGATCTATTCATACCGGAAACAGCAGCGTACAGGTAGATGTATTCAATCTTGTCAATACGAACATCGCGGGAGACAATACGCTGTTTGGGATAATTAATCTCTTTGATACAAAACAGGGAGACATCATTTTGCCGTACGAACTTGATTATATATTGAAAGGGGATAGGGCAGCATCTCAGGCTACACTAATTGACCAAACACTGAATCAGGATACACTAATGAGCACAAATATCGACGTTATTGTAA
The DNA here is from genome assembly GCA_964394215.1 of uncultured Gammaproteobacteria bacterium. Taxonomy (GTDB): domain Bacteria; phylum Patescibacteriota; class Microgenomatia; order UBA1406; family GWC2-37-13; genus UBA1450. The sequence continues at coordinate 8,947 of CAYMVU010000021.1, read as the reverse complement.
ACACCGGTGCTAATACGGGAGCTGAACGTATCGAAACCGGCAATGCGACTTCATCAATCAAGATATATGACAAACTCAATACAACCATAATCGGCTCTAACTTTCTAATACTCGAAATCAATACCTTCGGTGCCTGGGACGGAAAGCTTTTGGGCTGGTGGGGAGATATTCTGACTGATGATAATACAACGATCGCAATGTATAACGGGCTAAACTCAACTGAATCAAGACGACGGCAAAGTAATGATGCTAACAATACTGCAACAGTACAAAATACCATTCAAGTTATTTCAAATACAGGAGGAAACATCGCATCAAACGGAGCAGAAATCAAAACAGGAGATGCGGCCGCCACCGTCAATGTCTTTGATTTCGTGAATACAAATATCTCAGGAAGCAACTGGTATCATGTCGTCATAAATATTTTCGATTCTTTTAAGGGAAACATCATCTTTCCGAGACCCGATCTTACCGTTGAAACGACAGCAGAAAAGACCTCTGTCAATGAAGGAGATACCGTCCGGTTTGAGACGAATTTCTCCAATGAAGGCATCTTGTTTGCCCGAGATGCATATCTGGAAACAGAGATTCCCGAGCACCTTGAGTTTTTGGACGCATCACTGGGGGGCATATTCTCCGGCGGAGTAATACGCTGGGATCTAGGGAAACTGCTTGCGAAAGATATCGGCTCCGTGTGGTTCAGGACAAAGGCGACAAAATCTTCTGATTCTACCGTCGTACGAACGACCATAAAAACTTCAACCGATGAACCTGAGCAAGAAAATAATTTAAGCTTCCTTTCTCTGGTTATATCGCTGATATCTCCTTCTCCGTCATCTGAAAATAGCGATTTAGAGCAGCAAGAAATTCCGGACACGTATCTTCAGGCCACAATACCGATACTTTCAATAGATATCGAGCCTGTTTCGACGGGAAACGCCGTTTCTTCCGGTCCGATCACAACGACACAAACAGTACCGCCAAATCATACAGATATCCTCGGAGAAGAAACATCAAAACCCCACACAAAGGCAGAGTCTTTTTCACCATTATTCTTCCTGATGTTATATATGTCCGGTACGGGTTTCATACTTCTTAAAGAATGGCTTGAAGGATAAGATTATGATTTCGGATTTTCCATAACCTTATACACCATTCCCGCTAAAAAGCCGCCCGAGAGAGGACCGATAAGGTACAAACTCATAGTCCCCATATTCTCAGAGATCTTTGCCAGTTCGAGAATATAAGGAGCTGCGCCGACTGCAGGATTGAACGCTCCGCCTGAGAGCGGTCCTCCCACAAACGCGGCAGTCATAAGAGTGATACCGATCGCGGCTCCATAATATTGATTATCTTTTGTTTTCTTGGTAGCTGCTACATGCAAGATCACAAAACACAGAAGGAATGTGAATAGAGTTTCAATAACAAATGCACCGCTAGTCAGAGCACCTTCCGGGACAGCAGGAAGGAATCGATTCCCGGTGATGACTTCCACCAAAGCCGCAGCTACAGCTCCGCCTGCGATCTGAACCATCCAATACTGAATAGCCTCTGAAAACTGTATTTTTTTATTGATGAGAATTGCCAACGTGACAGCGGGATTGTAATGTGCTCCCGAAATATATCCGCCCATATAGACAAGCGCTGCAAGAACACCTCCGATCGCAAAAGGATTTTGGGAAATACCGACAGTCAAAACGAGAAAAAAAGTGCCGAGAAACTCAATAAAATTTTTCCGTAGCATATGAGATGTAAGTTAATGATTAATAGCTTAAGTATAACAATATTTGCGTGTTTCCCTTAATCAAGACTCTCTTCTTTCATCAATTTCAGTCCCGTTACTTCATCAAATACACGTTCTATGCTCCCGTCAAAAACATCAAGCTTCACTTCACAGGTGGCTGATATTTCCATGCTTTTGACATGACCTGCTACTGCTTGCAGCTCCCGATTTCCGAAAACACCGTGAGTATGTGCAAAAACCGAACCGTCAACCAATGCAATATTCCCGGTTAGAGATGTAATCTCAAGATTCTCCTCAATGCTCTTTGCTTCATATTTTTTTGTCTGAAGGTTGTACCACGCGAGTTCCAGTTTATGACAGGCACCGATTCCGTGAAAGTACCCGGCACGGATATTATTTTTTGTACAAAAATCATGCATTGATGTTATGAATTCCTCACCGCGATCAAACCGGAGAACGTATGAGTTATTTTGCTCTTTCATGATGTTCATAGGGTCATTGTAGCATGTTCACTTCATCCCTGTATCACTTTGAAAATATCAAAGAAAATACGCTACAATAAAAGTATCCTATGGAAAATAAAGTCGTCACAGAACTTGATTTTGCTGCGAACCTTTCATACAACTTCAAATCGATCAGTAAAGTTGTTGTACTCGTAAACGGAATATTCGACATCTTGCATCCCGGCCACATTTTCTTTTTGGAACAAGCCCGATCGCACGGGGATGTCCTGTTTGCAGCGGTCCAGTCAGATGAAGCAGTGAAGCAGTATGTGAACCCTAAAGGACCTGTCAATTCACTCGAGGATCGCATGAGGGTACTTTCTTCTGTGTCTTTGGTGGATTATGTTGTGCCGTATTCTGAACAGAATGCATCAAACCTCATAGGAGAAATCAAACCTACTATCTATGTTCTTGCCGGTGACTACAAAAAAGGTCAGCTAGCCGAAGAAGCAGTTATTGTCCAGATTGAGGGAACAATACAAACAGTCAAATATAATCCTCAGTTTACCACCCAGGCTATCATCCAGAAAGCGGTGCAGATGTATCCGCAAACTACTTCACAGGAAGCCTCTTCAGAATAAAATGTTCGAATTATTTTGAGACGATTGGTATAATATATCGTAGCGATTTTGAAAAGGGCGTATAGCTCAGTTGGCTAGAGCGTTACATTGACATTGTAAAGGTCTCAGGTTCAAGTCCTGATACGCCCACACTTTCCGTATGGAAATTCCCGAACCCCCGCACGAAGATCAACTTCTCCTACTCAGATACCGAATACTTTGTATGCAGATAGCTCAACTGAGTAACTCGGTAGAACATCCATTTATACAACAGTCCATCGAAAGAGATCCGCTATCGGAAGCAAAAGATCAGGCAGATATGCTATCAGCAGAACTTGTCCGGCGGGGTATTGAAACAGATGATTCTGATATACTATAAACTACCATGCAAAAACGAATACTTTCCGGAATAACGCCGAGCTCCGCCAAAGGATTACATCTCGGTAATTATCTCGGAGCTGTCAAACCTCATATTGAGTTTCAGGATAAAGGTGACTGTTTCTACTTTATTGCAAATCTTCATGCACTCAATAACGTCTTCAATCCTGAAGAGGTGTATAGAAATACCATGAACATTTTCATCGAGTATCTTGCTTTCGGACTCGATCCTGAGAAAACTACGTTCTACATCCAAAGCGACATTGACGGTATTCCTTACCTACAAACAATAATTAACAATACCGTAACTGTCGCTGAGCTCAACAGAATGCACGCGTACAAAGATAAGTTGCAGAATGAAGTATCACAGGATGCCATCAATTTCGGACTGTTTTCCTATCCTGTTTTGATGTCTGCAGATATATTGATTTTCAAACCTGATGTCATCCCTGTCGGCGAAGATCAGTCTCAGCATGTCGAGATCTGTCGAGACATTGCACGAACATTCAACAACAGATACGGAGATGTTCTGAAAGTTCCCGAACTCTATGTGAAGAAAGATGTTGCCCGCGTGCCCGGTATTGACGGCCAAAGAAAGATGAGTAAATCACTCGGAAACGATATCCCGATATTCGCCCCTGAAGAGGTGGTGAAAAAGCAGATTATGTCTGTTACAACCGATCCTGCACGTATTCATCCCACCGATCCGGGTGATCCTCAGAAGAATGTAGCGTTTACCTATCTCGGACTTTTGGAATATGATGCAAATAAACTTGAAGATATGAAAGAACGATATCGTTCAGGCACTATCGGAGATGTCGAAATAAAGAAAACACTATTGAATTACTTCCTTGAGTATTTTGCTGATATGCGTAAGCGCAAAGAAGAACTGCAGCACGATATGGATCACATCCTGGAACTCCGTACAAAAGGAGCTGAACGAGCAAATGTCATTGCGGAAAAGACACTGAAAGAAGTAAAAGAAGCTGTAGGAGTAGCATAAAAAGAGACAGTGAATTTCAAAAAAAAATAGATTATAGTATGAATATGACATTCCCTCACTGGAATAAAGCGTTTACTCTTCTTGAAATAGTCATTGTATTGGGGATTATCGGAGTGATAGCAACAGTCGGCGCCGCATCGTTTAGAAGTACCATTGATGATACCCGTGTCTCCCGTGCGGAAACTGATCTTAAAGATATCAAAAAAGGTGTTGAAAGCGCCAGGGTAAAAAGCGGTCAGCTTTTCGGACAAATCACCGGAAACTACTGTAGCTTCTGCAATGCCTGCAATACAGGTACAGATCTGCGTGATGTACCAGCCACTCATGCATGTATGGTACGTTGGACGAATATTCTGAATACTGTTTCAGCCGCAGGATACGGGGACATCATGGATTATGAGCGAGACCCTTGGGGAAGTCCGTATGTCGTAGATGAAAATGATGGAGAATATGTATCAAATCCCTGCAGAAAAGATTGGATCAGAAGTGTCGGACCTGACGGCATATACGCCACCGGTGATGATATCATCATCTATCTTGCCACCTATCACCCGAGTTGTTCCTAACCCTTGTTGACATATCCGCCCGTAGTGTTACAATTGTACTAATGATCACAAACCGAATCACAACCGCTACCACCATTATCCGTTAAACGGAGGGTAGTTTCGTGATTTTTGAAGCCCTCCGAATCGGAGGGATTTTTTTTATATTACGATTACTATTAATTTGTAAGCAAAGCACAATTTATCATTAAAAAAAAGTCGAATACGGGACTTCATACCATTATGAATTAATGCATTATTTAATCTTATGAAACACGACCAATCTCTTGACTCACTCAGACACTCAGCTGCACATCTATTGGCAGCTGCTGTCCTCGAACTCTATCCTGACACAAAGCCTACCATCGGCCCGCCGATTGAAGACGGTTTTTACTATGACTTTGAGTTTCAAGCACCGATATCAGAGCAGGATCTGGGAAAAATTGAACAAAAAATGAGAGAGATTGTCAAGAAATGGGACGGATTCGAAAAAATGCCGGTTGATGCCTCACAGGCAAAAGAACAATTTCAAGGAAACGAATACAAACTTGAGATTATCAAAGAACTTGAGGATAAAAATGAAGAAATCACTCTCTATAAATCGGGCGAATTTATCGATCTTTGCCGTGGAGGCCATATAACAAGTCCAAAAGAAGAACTAAAGCACTTCAAACTCATGTCACTTGCCGGAGCATACTGGCGCGGAAATGAGAAAAACACCATGCTGACGCGTATTTACGGGACTGCTTTCACAACAAAAGAAGAACTTGATGCATATATCACTCAACGTGAAGAAGCAAAGAAGAGGGATCATAAAAAGCTCGGGAAAGAACTTGATCTTTTTGTATTTTCGGAACTGGTCGGACCTGGTCTACCTCTCTGGACTCCGAAAGGGACACTCGTACGCAATCTGCTTGATGAATATGTATGGCAACTTCGCAAAGAAAAGGAATACTCACGCGTGGAAATACCGCATATCACAAAAAAGGAATTATACGAGACATCAGGGCACTGGGCAAAATTTTCGGATGAACTGTTCAAGATCACAACCCGTGAGGGACATGAGTTTGCAATGAAGCCGATGAACTGTCCCCACCATACGCAAATATATGCACGTCGCAAATGGAGTTTCCGAGAGCTCCCGCAAAGGTATGCAAATACTACCACCTGTTATCGGGATGAACAGACCGGTGAGCTTTCCGGCCTCTCCCGGGTCCGAGCATTCAGTCAGGATGATGCGCATGTCTTTGCACGGTTTTCACAGGTCAAAGATGAGTTTTTGAAAATCTGGGAAATAGTACAGACTTTTTATGGTTCATTCGGATTCAATTTGAATATCCGGCTTTCATTACATGACCCGAAAGAACCCGAGAAGTATCTCGGAGATGAAAAAAAATGGCAGGAGGCAGAAAACATGCTTCGTGAAATTATCAAAGAACATGATGCAGAAGCAGAAGAAGCCACAGGAGAAGCCGCTTTTTACGGACCCAAGCTCGATTTTATGGCAAAAGATTCACTCGGCCGCGAATGGCAGGTTGCAACAATTCAGCTTGATATGAACATGCCTGAACGGTTTAATCTGACCTGTATCAATGAAAAAGGAGAAGAAGAACGGATAGTCATGATTCATGCGGCAATCATGGGATCTATTGAACGCTTCCTTTCGATTCTGATCGAGCATTATGCCGGAGCTTTCCCGTTCTGGCTTGCTCCCGTACAGGTGGAGATCATCCCGATCGCGGACCGCCACAATGAATATGCCGAAACAGTCAAAAAAGCGCTCATGGCAAAAGATATTCGTACCGATCTTAATGAGAAATCCGAATCGATGCAGAAGAAAATCAGAACGGCTCAAAAGGCTAAAGTGCCGTATATGCTTGTCATCGGAGACAAGGAAGTCGAAGCCGGTGAAGTCAATGTCAGATCAAGGGACGGTAGTACTGAGACAATGACACTTGAAGATTTTGTCAAAATAGCTGAAAAACTTGTTAAAACAAAAGAAAACTAATAATAACCATGATCATCTCACTCGTCGGCATGTCAAGTGCCGGCAAGACATACTGGGCTTTTGAGCTCCAAAAACACGGGTATATCCGTGTCACTTGTGATGATCTTATTGAAATGAAGCTCGGGCCCGAGCTGCAAAAAAACGGATACAGGGGACTCCATGACGTAGCAAAGTGGATGGGCCATCCCTATGAGCCCCAATACCCCGAAACAAGCAAACGCTATCTTGATTTTGAGACTGAGGTAATGCAAGAAATTCTGGATGAAGTTACTTCAAAAAACGGTGCTCCGAAGAATATGGTCATTGACACTACAGGTAGTGTTATATACACCACCGGTAGTGTACTTGAGCGATTAAAACATGTAAGCTCTATCATATATCTTGATATTCCCGAGGAGAAGAAACAGGAGATTTATCAGGAGTTTTTACGGAATCCGAAACCGATCATTTGGGGTGATGCATTCCAACCGATGAAAGGCGAATCCGATGATAAAGCCCTTGCTCGCTGCTACCAGGATCTTCTGACATTTCGTGCAAAAAGATATCAAAAAATTGCCGATATCACGATCCCCTTTGATCTCCATCGACATGAGGACTTCACGGCACCTGATTTTATCGAACATATCACAACAGCATGAGATATCGAAGTACCCGATCGCATGACGAATCTGTATCTTTCAAAGAAGCCCTGTTCCGTGGATTAGCTCGTGACGGGGGATTATTCGTTCCGGAAAACATTCCTGCATTTTCACAAAAACAGCTTACTTCTATAAAACAAGCATCAGTAAACGAGATCGGGGCGACCATTCTTTCTCTTTTTATTGATGATATCCCTCAACCAGAACTCCAAAAGATTGTGACTGAAGGTTTATCGTTTCCCCTCTCTGTCCGAAAGATCGGAAAGAGAAGCGTACTGGAGCTCTTTCACGGACCGACAATGGCTTTCAAAGATGTCGCGTCCCAAATACTGCCGCGTCTCATGGAGTACTATCTGAAAGAATCCCATCAGCATACGCTTATCCTCACTGCGACTTCGGGTGATACGGGAGGGGCAGTTGCACACGGATTTTCAGAAAAGGAACATATAACTGTTGTCATTTTATTCCCTAAGAACAAAGTCAGTAAATTGCAACGGGAGCAACTCACACATGTGGGGGAAAATATCTGTCCGATCGAAGTAGAGGGGACTTTTGATGACTGTCAACAGATGGTAAAGCAGGCATTTTCGGATAAAGATTTCTCACGGTATAACCTGACATCAGCAAACTCTATCAACATCGGCCGACTCCTTCCTCAATTAATATATTATGCATACACTTGGGCACGTCTTAGAGATGACAACCTTACCTTTGTAGTCCCTTCAGGAAATATGGGGAATGTCACGGCCGGATTGTACGCAAAAATGATCGGTATTCCGATAAAGAAACTTGTCATAGCCTGCAATACCAATGATCCTGTGGTCAGATACTTTGAAACCGGGAGGTATGAAAAACAACCGTCTCATCAGACACTCAGTACTGCCATGGATATCGGACACCCCAGTAACTTTGAGCGTATTCTTGATATTGCAAACCATAATCACGATCAGTTTACGAAGCATTTTTCCGCAGTGAGTGTCAATGATGATGAAACAATAGAAACAATAAGAGATGTATACAAAACTCATCATTATTTGCCGGATCCTCATACGGCAGTCGCCTGGAAGGCAGCTGATAAACTCCACCTTGAGAAATCTGTCGTTATTTCGACAGCATCTCCGATCAAATTTGCCGCTGAAATCGAGAAAGTTGCCGGTATAGTTGTCCCCGAAAACAGGAAAACCGTTTTCACCGGAGTACCGAAAGTCTTTCCCTCTGAAAATTCATACGAGAGGGTTAAAGAGATTATTCAGACCTTTATAAATCGATGAATTGCCTTGCAAATAGATGTAATTCCATTTATAATAACTACACCCCGTAGCTGACAGAGCATGTATCCGCAAGTGATACATTCTGTTTTACGGGGTATATTGATAAATTCACTATTACCAACTTGAGGAACCAAAGATACTTTAGCAGCAGAACGAATAAAACGGGTAAGTACTATTACACAAATACAAGAATACAGGAGCAGGAACTACGGGTTATTGACAGTAAAGGTGAACAAGTTGGAGTGATGTCACGAGACGAAGCTCTTGATGAAGCGGCAAAGAGGGATCTTGATCTCGTCC
>CAYMVU010000020.1:0-19419 GCA_964394215.1 uncultured Gammaproteobacteria bacterium | reverse complement strand
GAAGAGCAACTTTATTATATTTCTCAAATCAACCAACTCCGTGCTTTTCGATACAGTTCGTCAGAATCAGCAATTCGCAGTCTTATTGCACTAACCACTGATGAATACTAAACCTCTTCCTCTTTTATCTTATACTAACCTATAGTATAATATCTACATATAATTTACCTGTTACTAAAAGATAATAGCTTATCTTAATGATGACGGGAGTAAATTGCATGCACATTTACAGACTGGGCTTATGTTGGACTGACTACTACTGCTGGCAACTGTTTGTCATCAGTACGGTCAGTTCAAACATAATTCAAGAGAGGATTCTACAATGAAAACGCGTTTCGTATTGCTCGTGGTCATGTCGTTGTTTGCTGCGATTCTTGCCGGCTGTGCCGACACGGCACCGCAGCCGAGCAGTGACAGTCCGCAGGCTTTTACCGCCACCGGTGACGGAGTCCCGGTTGATGATGGTGTATACCTCATCTCCGGAACTGTCGTAGCCGACGTGGAAAGCCTTGTACGGCAGACTACCCCGGCACGGGGATCAATGGCAGGAAGCGGCTACGGCGCATACGGGTCGTATTTCGGTCCGGAGTTCGGCGGCAAAGGATTCGTCCGTTTGCAAGTCGCTTCTTCCGAATCCGATCTCGCGCCCGTGGGAGCTATCGTCATCCTCAAGGTAACGGATTCCAAGGCATCTGTCCTGCTTCCCGGTGACACCGTGCAGTTCAAGTGTCGTCACCAGTATGAAGCGGTGGCAGCGGTGAGGAATGCCGAGACCTTCAATGCCGAGAAGTTGGAAACGTGGGAGATCGACTACTGTCGTCTCACCACCCCAAAAATCGGCCAGTAGCCCAGTTGTTTTTGTCTTAGGCTCCCGGTGCATTATGCACCGGGAGCCAAATTTCTCTATCTGTTACAATACCACAATGAGAAGCGCACTGATTAATACCGTAAAAGCAGTTGTTTTCTTTCTTATTTTTCTGGCAATCACAACGTCAATTAGCACCGTTATTCTCCTTTTGTGGAAGCCTGAGCTTGTTATCGAGCAAGTACAGATGCATTTTGTAAAACCTGAACCCATAAAACAAGTCGAACTGAAAGCCATCGGAATTATCGGTGACAGTCAGTCGGATGAGTATCGAGCCGATGACAATCGGGGAGTGAATTACCCGACATCTACATATAATTGGGTTGAAATCCTTGCAAAAGAACGAAATATTAACTTCGGTACTTGGAATTATTATGAAGAGCCGAGAAGACAGGGGTATGAGTATAATTTTGCAAGATCCGGTGCAACGGCAGGATCTATGACTCAGTCTGGTCAGCACATAGGGCTTGCTGATTACGTGAAAAAAGGAGAGGTAAATGTTGTAATTATATACATCGGCGCAAATGATTTTGCACCTTATCTCTATGACAATGCCTACAGTGCAATTTACAATGAAGAGCTGTCAAGAGAAGAAATTATCCGAAAAGAAAACAGTATCGTCGCAGACATACAAACCGCTATCGAAACACTGCAGGAAGCCGGTGATCCTAAGATATTCGTCGTCACAATTCCCGACTGGGGCAATCATACAGCCGTCAAAATCGGCTTCCCTCTTCCGTACAAAAGGTATCTGGTAACACAAGTCATCAATGAAACCAATAGGAAACTGAGAAGTGTAACTGAAGAATACGGAGTTGAAACAATTGAGGTCAATGACTTTTACCAGGGTATACGAGGAAACGATACTAATTATCAGGTGAAAGTCGGCGATGTTATTCTTGATCAATACATCGGACAGAATAATCCCCGATATCTATTTCTTTCAGACGGTATTCATCCCGGTACAGTTCTTAACGGGCTATTTGCAAACTATCTTGTTGAACATATCAACCCACATCTTATCAATCCGATAAAGCCATTAACTACGGATGAAATTTTAAGAACCGCAGGACTCTAGTATGGAACGAATATCAAGAAGAGCTTTTATCGGCAGAACATTTCGAGCAGCAGTCGGAGCTGGTTTGGTATATCACGGAGTGCAGCTTACGCAGGATAATAAAACTCCCAATTATATTTGTGAGTGGACTGAGTCACTGTATGATTCTGCTTCGATTGAAGCTCAGCAGCTTTATGATCAAACGACCCGATCATTTTTAGGAAAAGATTTTGTACCTACCTACTGTGATATAGCATCAAAAGCAGAAATAACAACCGGAATCACCTTCGGGACAGGAATAGGCCTTTTCCGAATAATGGGTTTTCTCGGACAATCGATAGCTCAATATCTAAACAAGAAAGAAATGAACGATTGAAATCATTGTCTGTATATGTCCTGAGGTGCAAAGCGCACGGAAGCTCCCATTTGCGGAATCGGGACATCTAGTGGATTGACATCCAGAGGGTTTGGCTGCTGTAAGATCTCCTGCATTTCCATAAACGGATCAGTCGGAAGACTAAATGGAATAAGGATTCCGGAACGATATCCCATACGATCCATCTGAAATGACAACTTGCCATTGTGTCTTCTGATCCTGACACCATCAAGTATCGTATGTGATCCCTCAGGCAGTGTTGACTGGAGATTTCGTATATTTCTGTCCTGATCCAACTCAAACAGCTCAACATAATGCGCACTGCCTATCTGCTCAACCGTACAGCCCAGCATTCCGCTTTGGCCTCTGACGACCGTTGATAGCATGCGGGGAGTAAAAAGAGACTCTGCCAAAATGTGCTCCCTTGACCAGTCCTTTGCCTGAATCGAAAAATCAGCACCGATCTCCTGACCTCCGTTATCATAAAAGGACATGCTCGCCGTTCCCGCAGGAAGATGTACATCGTATGAAGCCAGCACTTCACCGGAGGGAAGAATACCCAATCGATATGAAGCAACGCGTGCAGCTTCTCCCTCCGGTTTTTCCTCTTTATGAGCCGTACGTGAGAGAACGCCGCTGTCTGCGTGGAATTCCAGACCCAATCCGTTTGCAGAATCAGCTGAAATAATACCGGGTTTCGGAAGTTCAAACATTGCCATGGATTTTATTATAAAACACGATCGGTGATTCGCAACTCAGCGATACATCAATACCTTTGATCTTGAGGCAAAATGTATACTCTCGGATATGTAGTTTTGCTCATTTTCTACTGGAAGAAGTGCCCCCAATAACTATAATGAAAGTATTGATGCTTACCCTCGAATCACCTCGAGCACTACAGTTTATCGAAGATTTTGAAGCAGCCTACACTGCTGCATTTCCGTATCAATCACAGGATCCATTAATACTTCAGGATGCACTTACCAATCAAGGTTTTTTCAGAAGAAGAAACGCTCTGCAGGACTATATCGCCACAAACGGAGTAGAGGAGAGAAGTGATTCACATTCATTTCTCGCCGAATGGGCATCATATATCAGTCTTATCTCGCCTCTTGAAAATGCAGGATACACTGTCAGTCTGGCAACGCCTCAACTCGAACACGGTCGGCCGGGTAGACACGGTGTAGATCTTGTCGTGGGACGCAAGACAGGGGATGAACCTGATCCTCTTCTCGGGATAAATATCAAGCTGCAGCGTTTGAAGGAAACTACAGTTTCAGACAGCCACCGCTTTGACCCTGCCATACAAGGCCCGTCTCTGAATCTGTCATTAGGAAACTGGGCTGTGAAAACGAGAGAACAGGAGGAAGTTGATATTCGAAGATGGATTCAGTCACTTGCCGTACCGAATGTCATCCAGACCGGTAAGATTCCGTACATTCCCGAACTCAGAAAGTACATTATTGACAGAGTATTTTCTACGCTCAATATCTATACATGGAAATGGGAGCAGTACTGTCGCGGAAACTACAATTTAAACGAACATCAGTTGTGCCTTATTCCGGAAAATGAGGAAGATGAAGGAGCGTTTGAAGAAAAACTGTTCACGTCTCATCAATTATTTCAGGAGCTAAAAGAGCAAAAAGATATATAATGATTTAATATGAAACAATACTTGCTGTATGTACTGCTAATCGGTATCGGAATAGTGCTCGGTCTGATGATTGCAAAGCTGGACACAAATCCGGTTAAAAATATCATTCCGTTGTCATGCACCTACAAAGATGTTACCTACCAGGACGGAGAGGGCTTTCAGGATGATTGTAATTCCTGTTCATGTCAGAACGGAGAAGTCATGTGTACGGCAATGGCATGCGATGTAGAAATCCCTGAAGCTAACTGATCTTCAGTATTTTATATGTCACCGTACCAACGGGTGTCGTTATCGAGGTTTTTTCTCCGGCCCTTTTTCGAAGTAACGCTTGTCCGAGAGGAGATTGATACGAAAGGAGGCCTTTGGATGGATCCGATTCATTCCCTCCTACAATGCGGTATGTGCACTCTTTTGTACCGTTATGAATGACAACTGATGAACCGATTTCAATATATTCATGCTGTGTCGCTGCAACAACTTTGGCACGGTCAAGAGTTTTTTCTAAATAGCGTAATCTGCTGTCGGTTTGTCTTAGTTTTTGTTTGGCGTATTTATATGCTGCATTTTCACTGCGGTCGCCCATCTCTGCAGCTTTAGCTAGTTCACTGACATAAGTAGGTCTTTTTAAGAGAAGGTTTTGATGTTCTTTCTCCAATTCTTCATAACCCTGTTTTGTAAAAAGAATCGGTGTCGGTTTCGGCATAGAACAATTATACTTTATGTTAGAAGCACTATTAATAACTAATTCCTGTTATTATTGACAAATGCAAATGAGTTGCATATAATCGTTTTATGAAGAAAATAATTGTTTTTCTAACCCTTATAATATCTATCACAGCCGGAATATGGTTCTTACAAAGAAATGAAAACAAGGAAACTTCCGGTTCTAAACCTAAAGTAGCAGCAACCATTTTCCCCCTGTATGATATAACAGCAAACATCGCCGGGGACACTGTCGAAACTGTCCTTCTTCTGCCTCCGGGAGCAAGTCCTCACGCATATGAACCTTCTCCGGAATCCATAAAAAAGGTAGAGAACTCTGATGTTATCTTTATGATTGGTCACGGAATTGACAGTTGGAGCAATTCCATTGCTCAATCAGCAAACATCACAAACAGTCTTATCGTAGATCAAAATGTCGAACTGCTTGAATATTCTGGAGCAGATCATTCGCACGATGAGGAGACGGGAGAAGCCGTAGAAGAAGAGCCTACTGAAAACGGAATTGACCCTCATTACTGGTTGAGCATAATCAATGCAAAGGGAATCAGCCTTCAGATACGTGATGAACTCATTCGGATGTATCCCGATCATGCCGAAGCATTCAAAGCCAACTATGAAGCGTATGCACAGGAACTATCAGCCCTTGATGAAGAAAATAAGGAAAAGATACAAAGCCTTGACAACAAGCAGATTGCCACATTTCATAATGCATTCGGATATCTTGCTCACGAATATGGGATTGAAGTCGTAACCACATTTGAAGAATTTCCAGGCGAAGAACCTTCCCCTGAGTATGTGCAGGAATTTTCCGAACATATTGAAGAAGACGGCATTACAGTCATCTTTGCTGAGCCTCAATTTTCAGCTTCCGCTCTCGAGCCGATTGCTGATGATCTCGGTGTCACAATTTCACAACTTGATCCTGTTGGTGGGGTAGCCGATAGAGATTCTTTTATCTCTCTTATGCGCTATAATGTAAATCAGATTAACTCAGCTCTACAGTAATGAAACCTATACTTGAAGTAAAAGATGTCACAGTTCGATATCCTCATACGACACACAGTGCCATCGAGGATATATCTTTTGAACTAAAACCTGACTCAATAACTGCTCTTATCGGGCCGAACGGTTCAGGAAAGTCAACTCTGTTGAAAGCTATACTTGGGTTTGTACCTTTTACTGGCAAAATTCAGTTGAACGGGACAACAATCTCAACTCAACTGAACAAAATCGGCTATGTCCCGCAGCGGTTTAGTTTCGATACATCATTTCCGATTACCGTTCATGAATTTCTCCATTTAGCCTGTGCTCAAAAAAGCTTTGATGCAGAGATAAATAACCTTATGGACGAAGTAAATATGAATGGAAAGGACTCGAAACTGCTTTCTTCACTTTCAGGCGGACAACTGCAGAGAATCCTTTTAGTACGCTCTCTGTTACAAAATCCTCAGCTTCTTATTCTTGATGAGCCTGAAGCGGGAGTGGATGTCGGCGGAGAGCAATCATTTTATACCCTTCTTCAGAAGCTTGTCATCGAGAAACACCTGACGGTATTGATAGCTACACATGAGCTTGATATCGTACATACCTTTGCAGACAAAGTGCTGTGTATCAATCAAAAACTTGTCTGCACCGGCACGCCAAAGAGTGTTCTGACGCAAGAGATGTTTCAGAACTTATACGGACAGCATTTGAAGTTCTACGGTCATAAACACACCGATACCAAAACCTAATAGTCAATCATGGATGTAACAGTACTCACATTACCGTTTATGCAGAGAGCCTTCATTGGAGGGATAATCATCGCCCTGCTTCTTGCATATTTCGGTATTTTTGCCATGCTTCGTCGTTCATCGTTTTTCGGAGACGCGATCGCTCATTCTTCACTCACCGGGGTAGCACTGGGGATACTGTTTGGAATAAATCCCTTGCTGTTTGCAATGGGATATGCCGTTCTTGTGGCATTTATAATGCCTGCACTGAGAAAAAAATCCAACTTGCACACAGACAGTTTGCTCGGTATTATTCTTCCTGTTTCGATGTCTATTGGAGTAATCCTTCTTTCTATTACACCGGGTTATCAACCGGAACTAATGAGTTTCTTATTCGGAAGCATTCTCGGCATAAGCTGGACCGATATCCTTTTCACAGGAATCATATCCATGCTATTGTTGGCAGTTGCCCGCGTTTATCATAAAAAGCTCTTAAATATTGCGTTTGATGCAGAGTACTCACAGCTGCTGGGGATCCGAGTCGGTCTTATTGACGTCATGTACCATGTTGCTCTTGCGATATCAATCGTACTCGGAATACAACTTGTAGGTATTGTCCTCGTAAACGCGCTTCTCATTATTCCGGCAGCAACTGCAAGACTGTTTGCAAAATCCTTACAGGGTATGTTTTTGCTCGCCCCCATATTTTCTGTATTCTCAGTGATACTTGGATTGATATGTTCGTACCTTTTCAATTTCCCTTCAGGGCCGACGATTGCCGTAACATCAGGCATAATCTTTGTCTTCGCACTTCTCTGGAAGAATCTGTAATCCGCTTCTTCTCTTGACCTCCGGACGATCAAGTCGTATAGTATAAGGACACCTATGAAAGTAACACTCGTATGCGGCGGCCCCTCATCCGAACATGAAGTTTCGATAAACAGCACAAAATCTCTCTTCGATGCGATTGATAAATCAAAGTATGACGTATCTGTTTTCTATATTACAAAAGACCTGAACTGCGTTTACTTCGAACCGGAAAAAGAATTGAGTATCCCTGAGGATACCTCAAAGTATCTTCCGTTTATGGAAGGAGTAGAGAAATACCTTACTGGAACTGATCTTGCTTTTTTGGCCGGTATCCATGGAGAGTTTGTCGAGGACGGAAAACTTCAAACGATCCTTGAGTTTTACGGCATCCGTTATACAGGGTCAGGACCTACAGCCAGTGCAATTTGTATGGATAAATTCCGTACAGCTCTTATCGTAAATACGCTTGAAGAGATCACTCTGCCGAATACATCACTTATTGATCTTGAAAGCGACATACCGATAGAAGATCTTCAGTACCCGCTCGTCTTCAAACCGAACAATATGGGATCAAGTGTCGGACTTCATATTCTCAATTCCGAAGATGAGCTTCGAAAACAAATTGAAAAATCAAGAAAAGATGGTGAATTCAGATATGTTCTCCTTCAGGAATACATCAAAGGTGCTATTGAGGTAACATGCGGTTGTCTGGAAAATCGCGAAGGAAATATGACCTTGATTCCTCCTGTTGAGATCATACCGAATAAATCAGCATTTTTTGATTATGCTTCAAAGTATGAGGACGGCGGAGCAATTGAGGTCTCACCGCCGAAAAACCTAGATAAGCGGGTATCCGATATTATTTCTGAACTTGCTGCCAATATACATACACTGCTCGGCTGCAAAACATACTCGAGATCGGATTTTCTTTACAAAGACGGTCAGCTGTATTTCATGGAAACCAATACGCTACCTGGGATGACCAGGAATTCTCTGTTCCCGAAGGAAACAAAGGCGATCGGTATGAGCTTTCCGCAACTTATCGATTTCCTTATCGGGAATGCATAAAATAGATAAGTAATTACATATAACCCTTGTAATATCTACGTTCAATGTATACAATGGTCAGATGGCAACTAAAGACACAACACTAACCAACTGTCCGAAATGCGGATCTCCATTAGCTCCTGTTGAAGAAACACCCTCAGGAAAAAAACTTCAACGTTGTTCTACAGGTTCGTGGAACCCTGAAACACGACAAGTAGAAGGTTGTGACTATGTCAAATGGTTTACACCCGAACCAGAGGAACTGGATGAAAAATGTCCGAAATGCGGAGCGCCCCTTGTCATGGTGACCACCCGAGCAGGCAAAAAAATGAAAAAATGCAGCAAGGGAGGCTGGGATCGTGAAGCCAGAAAGGCAACGGGCTGCGATTTTGTCGAATGGTTCAACGGTACACGTGAAGAACTGGATGAAAAATGTCCGACATGCGGCGAGAAACTTGTTCTTATCGTAACGGCAAACGGGAAACGCATGAAGAAATGCAGTACCTCAGGCTGGGATCGTGAAGCCAGAAAAGCAACAGGCTGTACATACATCGAATGGTTGAACAATAATTCTCAACCGTCAAACGAAACAAAACTTAACGGAGATGAAAATTTCCCTGAGTACGAACAGTAATCAGATCTTTATCAGATACGATATTACGGTGAAATGCGAGATGAAATAGTAGATTTTTGATTGTTTTGTAATGGTGCGATCTATCGCACATGTGCTTGACTATTATGAAAAAATGACGGTTATTTCACCGCGGTATTCATTACCTTTGAGTTGTGCTGCCTTCCCGCGGTAAATTTCCTCGAACTTCTTTGTAAGTTCACGCGCGATCACAATCTCAGCATCAGGAAAGACCTTTTCCATTATTGTCAATGTCTGATTAATACGGTGCGGTGATTCAAATCCAATAAAAGCTGTATGATTAGCAATCCCTCGAATATCTCTGATTTGGATAAGCAATCGCTCGAACTCAAGCTCTTTCTTCGGGAAAAATCCCAAAAACATGAAACGTGAAAACTTCAATCCGGAATGGAGGAGAGCAGTAGTAACGGCAGAAGGTCCGGGGATGACATCATAAGGCAAACCTTTCTTAATAACTGTCGAAATAAGTAAAAACCCGGGGTCTGAAATCATCGGCATACCCGCTTCTGAAATCAAGCTGACTTCAAGACCGTCTTCAAGATACTCAATTACAGCAGGCAACTTCTCAAACTCTTTCTCTTTGTAATACGAAATGATTCTTTGTCCTTCTTTTGATTTCATGCCAAAAAGATGCTCTATAGCATGAAGCAGTGTTTGCGCTGAGCGTGTATCCTCTGCTAGAATAATATCAGAACCGGTCAGGGTCTTGGCTTGTCTATATGAGACATCTTCCAGATTTCCGATCGGTGTACCTACAACGGTTAGCATACCTTTATTATACCTTATTATAAATTTAGAACTGCTTATGAAGACAACACATTTTGATACTACGAAGACCCATGAAAGCAATCAGGAACTTGCCGTTGACCGTACGGTTTTTGCTTTTGAACGGACCGCTCTTGCTTACTTTCGCACGGGAAGCACATTTTTGATCGCCTCACTGACACTTATTAAGTTTTTTGAAGAAGTGTATATGAATATATTCGGATTTATACTGCTTCCTGCTGCAGCATACATGTATATCCTCGGTATTCAGAAATTCAAGGAACTCAATCTGTTCGTCGAAAAGAGATAATCAGTGAGATTGCCATCTGGCATAAATCCCCGTTGAAAGAAGTCGTTTACCGAAGCTCTCTTTAAGTGCAAGTTCTCCGTATTCTGTCTTTCCTTTATGTCCGGACATCATATCCTCCATTATATTCCCAAGCATGATTGCAGAAGATGAAATTGCATAGGCATTGATAAGAAAAAAAATCGGATGAGGAGATAGGATTTTTGCACAATTTTCCAGAAGAACAGGCATATGCTTATAAAAATCCCATGCTTCCTTTTTCGGTCCGTGTCCATAGACCGGAGGATCCATAATGATCCCGTCATAAAAATTCCCTCTCTTTACCTCACGCCTGGCAAATTTCAACACATCATCTAAAATCCAGCGTATAGCATCATTGGAAAGTCCTGAAGCTTTCATGTTTTCATTCGCCCAGGTAATTGATGGTTTTGAAGCATCAACATGCGTGACCTGTGCCCCGGCTTTTGCCGCCGCGACTGACGCTATTCCCGTGTATCCGAACAAATTTAAAACTTTAATTTTCCGATGCGATTTCCGAATAAGATTTGTTGTCCAATCCCACATGATTGCCTGCTCAGGAAAGATACCGGTATGTTTAAAAGGAGTAAGACGGGCATGGAAATGGAGATCATTGTATCTGACGTTCCAATGATCTGGAAGCTTTGTTAATATCTTCCACTGACCCCGCTCTGCCGATTTATCAAAAACGGCATCCACGCGCTTCCACAGATGCTCAGGTGCATGTTTTTTCCACAGCACCTGCGGATCAGGTCTTGCCACACGAAACGAGCCATACCGTTCAAGTCGCATACCATCACCGGAATCTATCAGTTCGTAATCAGGAAACCCGTCCTGCACAAGTATTTGCATATATGTATTATAGCTTATGAGAAGAGGCGGTAGTTAGCAGGTGGTAGGAGATGAGTAAGTCTATTGATAAGAGAATATAATAGCCATGGGACGTGACTATCTCTTCTGCAATCTCAAGGCTATAAGCCATAAGCTATCAGCTATGAGCTAGCATTTATCAGCTATAATATACCCATGTCATTTGATTTATCATCTCAGTATAATCCCACGGGAGACCAGCCCCAGGCAATCGCAAAGCTTGAAAGCGGGATCAAGTCCGGATTGAAAAATCAGGTGCTTCTCGGTGTGACCGGTTCAGGTAAAACATTCACGATGGCAAATATCATCCGCGATCTGAATATGCCTGCTCTGATTATTTCTCACAATAAAACACTTGCAGGACAACTTTATCAGGAGTTCAGGGATTTCTTCCCTACTAACGCAGTCTCTTATTTCGTCTCTTACTACGATTATTATCAACCTGAAGCATATATTCCGACGACAGATACTTACATCGAAAAAGAAGCCGATATCAATGAGCTTATCGACAAACTTCGTCTGCAGTCTACGACCAATATTCTGACGAGGAAAGATGTCATCGTGGTAGCCTCAGTCTCATGTATCTACAACATAGGTTCACCTGCCGAGTACGGTAAATATATGGTTGACCTAAAAATCGGTGATTTCGTTGATTGGAAGCAATTATCCGTAAGACTGACTGAGCTGTTGTATGAGCGATCAGAGTTCGACTTTAATCGGGGAACATTTCGTGTACGCGGCAGTCATATGGATATCTATCTACCGTATCAGGATTATGCGATCAGAATTATTGAAGAATACGGCCGAATAAAAGAAATTGAGTTCATCGAACCTCTTTCAGGACAGAAAATAAAGTCCGTGAATAATGGCGTTACTGTTTACCCTGCCAAACTGTACCTTACAGATCCTGTCGTTTTTGAAAAAGCAGAATCACAGATCAGAGCTGATCTTGCAAAAGAGCATCAAAGTCTCAAAAAACAGGGAAAGGAACTCGAAGCAAATCGCCTGCTGAGAAAAGTAAATTATGATCTTGAGATGATAAAAGAAGTCGGATATGTGAACGGTATTGAGAACTACTCAAGATACTTTGACGGCAGGAAGCCGGGAGACGCACCGTACAGTCTTCTTGACTATTTTAAGGTCGCATATGGCGATGATTTTCTTGTCTTTATAGATGAGTCTCACATGACTGTTCCTCAAATCAGAGGAATGTACAACGGAGACCATGCCCGCAAGCGAACACTCATTGATTTCGGCTTTCGATTAAACTCTGCTTATGACAACAGACCACTCAAGTTTGAAGAGTTTTATCGCATCCCGTCAAAACTCATCTACGTCTCTGCAACACCTGACGAATGGGAGGTCGACCAAGCACACGGTGAAGTGAAAGCACTTCAAAGACAGAAAAAAGATACTCCGCACGATGGAGTCGTCGAGCAACTCATCAGACCGACAGGGATTGTTGACCCTGAAATTGAGATCCGTCCGGCAACGACCGAAATCCCTGACCTTATCAAGGAGGTCGAGAAGAGGGCAAAGAAAGGCGAGAAAGTGTTGGTTACGACTCTTACAAAGAAAACAGCGGAAGATTTGACCGAGTTCTTGACGGAAAAGAAAGTAAGAGCCGCATATCTGCACTCCGACATCCATACCCTTGAACGATCGGATGTTCTTGACAACTTGCGTAAGAATGAGTTTGATGTTTTGATCGGAGTAAATCTTCTCAGAGAAGGACTGGATCTTCCGGAAGTAACATTGGTCGCGATACTTGACGCAGACAAGGAAGGATTCTTAAGATCAAGAACATCCCTGATCCAAACAATGGGACGGGCTGCAAGAAATGTCGAGGGAAAAGTCATACTCTATGCAGACAAAATAACTGATTCCATCAGGAAATCAACTGAAGAGATTAAACGACGTCGGGAACAGCAGCTCACATATAACCAAAAACATAACATAACGCCTAAAACCATATTTAAACCTGTCCGTGAAAAAATTGCAGAGCGGGCTGAGGAAGATTATATGTCATTCGATAAACTTCAGAAAGATTTTAGTATGAAGGCGGTTGAAGAACTTGATATTGACTCTATGACACCAATGGATAAGAAAAAGACTATCAAGAAGTTTGAGCGCGAGATGAAAAAATATGCTGAAGAAATGAATTTTGAGGCTGCTATCATGCTCCGAGACAAAATCAGAGAACTAAAAGATTAGGATCCGCAATAACTTTTCTATAGAGATCAGGGTCCATTGACATGAAGGTGTACTCAACTACATTGAGTTTCTTTGCAGACGGTACTGACTGAATTAAGAAAGGCTTTATAAGGCAAATATCTGTGGGAAATAGTATTTCATCAACAGGCAACTCTGTCCAGAAAAAACTTACTCTTGCTATCCCCTCATCCGATACAGTGCTGGTGCCATATTGTTTCCCGTACGCTCTAACCTCCTGGAGCCTGCGATAGTCTCCTTCAAAGGTGTACCAGTGATGACCATATTTGAAATTTCTGTAATCACCGAATAAGTACTCAAGTGATTTTTGTGTTACATGCTTTGCCAGTGTTATTTCGTCAGAAAATGTTACTTCAATCGGTTTTCTGTTTTCCATACTGTTCTGGGCAATTAGTATACACTATCACTTACTTGATCTTTCCGCCAAAACCATGTAAACTAATAGGTTCTTCTATGTTAAACACAATTATCGTCAAGGGCGCTCGAGAGCATAATCTCAAAAACGTCGACGTAGAAATTCCGAAAAATAAATTTGTTGTTTTCACCGGTGTATCAGGATCCGGTAAATCTTCTTTGGCCTTTGACACCATATACGCTGAAGGTCAGCGAAGATACGTCGAGTCTCTGTCTGCATATGCAAGGCAGTTCTTGGGCATCATGAATAAGCCTGATGTTGACATGATTGAAGGTCTTTCTCCATCAATTTCAATTGATCAAAAAACAGCTTCTCACAATCCGAGATCAACGGTCGGGACAATCACGGAAATATATGATTATTTGCGTGTCCTCTTTGCACGTGTAGGCCATCCTCACTGTCCCAACTGTAATATTGAAATCCGTAAACTTTCGGTTGATGAGATAGTAACCCGCATGATCGACATGATCAAAAAGGAGCTAGCGACTGACAAAATTAAGCCTCACGTTATTCATATCCTTTCACCGGTTGTCAGAAACAGGAAAGGAGAATTTAAGGATCTCTTTGAAAACCTGCAGAGTAAAGGATACAGACAGGCCAGAGTAGACGGAAAAGATTTTGCACTTGATAGTGATGTAGATTTGATAAAAGCCAACAAACATACCATAGAGTCATATATTGATACGCTTTCTCTGCAGTATAGAGACTTAAGTAATGAAGTCTTCCTTTCGAACCTAAGATCAAGCCTGACCACGGCAGTTGAGCAAAGCACCAATCTTTCAGATGGTTTAGCCGTACTGTCACTGGGGAATGAAGAACATTTATTCTCTGAAAAATTTTCCTGCCCGAATTGTAACCTGGCTTTACCTGAGATTGAACCGCGAATGTTTTCATTCAATTCACCGCTTGGTGCCTGTCCAGAATGTAAAGGAATAGGAACTGTTTATCGCATAGATCCTGATCTTTTGCTGAATCCGAATTTAAGTATCAATGAAGGCGGAATTCAACCGTATCCGAAATTTTTCTACCAGGGAACCTGGTATCTCAGGCTCATAAAAACCGTAGCTGATCACGAAGGCGTAGACCTCAACGTACCTATCAAAAAGCTGTCAGAGGAGGATAAAGAAATTCTTCTCAAAGGAACAGGACAAACATATATGGTAGAAGGTACAAACCGCTTCGGACGACCGACTACCATTCATGAAACATGGCACGGACTTGTAAAGGATCTCGAACGCAGGTATTTCGACAGTGAAGGAGGAAGCGGAGAAGTAGAAAAATATATGCGTGAAGAAACCTGTCCTGTATGTGAAGGCGCACGCCTGAAAAAAGAGGTTCTTTCCATCACAATCGACGGACACAATATCTCCGATGTTACGGACTTGGCTATCAAAAAAATGATTGATTTCAGCAATATCCGCATCAAAGAGATACTGAACGAATACGAGATTCAGATTGCGACACCTATTCTGCGTGAAATTATCACAAGACTGACCTTTTTGGACAATGTCGGACTTTCATATCTGACAATCTCCCGGGCGGCAAAAACGCTTTCAGGAGGAGAACTGCAACGAATCCGTCTGGCTTCTCAGATCGGAACGGGTCTAACCGGAGTTTTGTATGTCCTTGATGAGCCCTCCATCGGACTTCATCCCCGCGATGTCTCTGCTCTCATCCAGACACTCCACAATCTGAAAGACCTCGGAAATACTCTTATTGTCGTGGAACACGATCAGGAGACAATGGAATCAGCGGATTACCTTGTCGAATTGGGTCCGAAAGCCGGAAAAGACGGAGGAAAAATCACATTCACCGGAACAATTGATGAGATCAAAACAGATGAGAAGACAATAACGGGAAAATATCTTTCAGGGCGTAAAGAAATAGCTATCTCTGATCGCGAACTTCAAGAAAAGAAAGGAAAAATAATTCTCCACAATGCATCGCAATTTAATCTCAAAGATGTGACTGTTCGCTTTCCGCTGCAAAATCTCATTGCCATAACGGGAGTATCAGGATCAGGAAAGTCTACGTTAATCACCGAAACACTGTATCCCGCACTCAAACTACAGATCAATAATCAGTGGAATGAGTTTGTCGGTGATTACAGCAGGCTTGAGGGATTTCAGGATCTGACCCGTGTATACCTCGTCGATCAATCACCAATCGGTCGGACTCCGAGATCCAATCCTGCCACATATGTTGGTCTGTTTGATGAAGTCCGAGACATATTTGCCGAGACGGTGGAAGCACGTGCAAGAGGCTACAAACGGGGGAGATTTTCTTTTAATGTCAAAGGAGGACGCTGCGAAAAGTGTCAGGGTGCCGGTGTTATTAAAATCGAAATGCAATTTTTATCAGATGTCTACGTCAAATGTGATGTTTGTGAAGGACAAAGATATAACAGGGAAACACTTGAAGTGAAATATAAAGACAAAACGATTTTTGATGTTTTGAATATGACTGTCGATGAAGCTGCTGATTTTTTCAGAAATCATATCAAGATCTTCAATAAACTCCAGTTTCTACAGAAAGTGGGATTGGGATATATCTCACTGGGTCAACCTGCACCCACATTTTCAGGAGGTGAAGCACAACGTATCAAGCTTGCTGATGAATTATCCCGTGCAAGTCGCGGACATACCTTATATATTCTCGACGAACCGACTACAGGTCTGCACTTTGCAGATGTCGAAAAACTGTTAGCTGCCCTTCAGGAGCTCGTGGAACAGGGGAACACCGTGGTCGTAATAGAACACAATCTTGATGTTGTCAAAAATGCCCAATGGATCATAGATCTGGGGCCTGAGGGAGGAGATAAAGGCGGTGAAATAGTTTACCAAGGTGCTCTTCGCGGTATTCTTGACGTCAAAAATTCCCATACCGGCCGGTATTTGAAAAAGTATTTATAATATACGGTATGTTTGAAACGAAAGATCTTCCCACGACAAACGGCATATATATCTTCAAATACAAAAGCTCGCCGATTTATATCGGCAAATCCGTTAACATAAAAGCCAGGGTTAAGTCTCATATTGAAAATGCGAAAAATGACGCGAAAGAACGGGCAATTGTTGAAGGTGCTGACAGTATTGAATACATTGTCACTGACTCTGAGTTTAAAGCACTTCTTTTGGAATCAAAACTTATCCAAACACATAAGCCGAAATATAATGTCAGATGGAGAGATGATAAGAGCTATTTGTATATCAAAGCGACTAAAAAAGACCAGTACCCGAAATTTTTTATTACAAGGAAAGAAGATGATAAAAAAGCCATTTACTTCGGTCCGTTTTCATCAGTGAGGGTGGCTACGGATATCCTGCGGGAGATCAGAAAAGTATTTCCATTTTGTACACAAAAAAATATTACAAACCGAAGATGTTTTTATGCAAAAATCAAACTCTGTGACCCCTGTCCGAACGAAATTGAAAAAACAGATTCTCCGGAGTTGAAAAAGGAACTACATAAACAATATAAAGACAACGTCCGCAATGCCATGCGCGTACTGGACGGAAAAACGGAAATTGTTATTGAGAAGCTGTACAAAAAAATCACTGAGCTGACGAAAGAGGATAAATATGAAGACGCAATACAGTATCGTAACCGCTTATTCAGATTGGAAGGAGTACTTCTACGGAGAAAGTTCGATGCGAATAATCTTGAAGAGTACAACAAATCTGAGAAACGTGTACAGTCACTTCAACAGCTTCTCAAACCGTACTATGAGCTGCCGAAGCTGGAGCGAATTGAGTGTTATGACATGAGTACCATGTCATTTGAAAACAGTACTGCATCCATGGTCGTTTTTACGGAAGGCCTTAGTGACAAAAAAGAGTATAAAAGATTCAAGATCAAAGGTGAGAATGTCCAGTCTGATTTCGATATGTTCAAAGAAATCATGACACGACGCTTTCGAAATAAATGGACCGAGCCTGATTTAGTCATTCTTGACGGAGGAAAACCGCAAATTCGTGCTGCCAGGGAAGTTCTTGATGCAATGCAGGTGAAAATTCCGCTGATCGGTATTGCAAAACGGCCGGATCGTATTGTGATCGGAGATGACACACTGCTTACAATCAAACCGCCTCGTAATCATCCCGGATTTCGACTTGTCCAATCAATGAGAGATGAATCCCATCGATTTGCAAAAAAGTATCACGTTCATCTTCGAAGTAAAAAGATGCTATAATAAGACAACTATGAAAGACTTGTTACTCATCGTAAACATCGTACTGTCCATTGCAATTGTCGTATTGATCCTGCTTCAGGGAAAAGGTGCAGGGTTGGGTAGTGCCTGGGGCGGTGGAGGAGAGATGTACCAATCACGTCGCGGTGTTGAGAAATTTACCATGAACCTTACATACATCTGTATTTTCCTCTTTTTCGTACTTTCTGTCGCGAATTTTTTTGTCCATTAAAACATGCGTTTCAGCTTTGATACCAAACGTATCCGGTATGCGTACTGGGTGACCATGGCCTTCGTAAAGAAGAATATGCAGTCCCTTCTTCTCTCGTTTCTACTCAGTTTACTGGGAGTTATTACGATAGTTTCATTTGCTCCGTATGTGATTGATATGATGACGACTGACAAAGAGGTCATCGGAATTTCAGGTACATATACCATTGATACACTACCCGATGATATTGTCGCCAACTTCTCAAACGGTCTCCTTCATGTGAATGACAAAGGAGAGCTGATCCCCCTTCTTGCGGACAGCTGGGAACCGGTCGACGGCGGACGCGAGTATCGGTTTCATATCAAAAAAGATCTGACCTGGAATGACGGATCCCCGTTTACGGCACGTGATATACAGTACAAATTTAAAGATGTTGAAACAATTGCAGAAAGCGACTATATGCTTCGTTTCAAATTAAAGAAACCTCTCGCAATATTTCCGAACTTCCTCACAAAGCCCATCATCAAATATCCCGTAATCGGTGTAGCAGGTGTCTATAAGGTAGGTCGTATTCGCCTTGAGGCAGGAAATGTCAAGACTCTTCAGCTTACTCCGAATCAAGAGGGACTTCCCATTCTTATATATCGGTTTTATGATACTGACTCTAAGCTCGTGCAGGCATATAAGCTGGGTGAAATAACACAAATGACAACGACAAAAGCCAGTGTTGCCGAAGTGTTTGAAGACTGGAAGAATACCGAGATTGAAAAGAGTGTTGATTACACAAAGGTAATGACTCTTTTTTTCAACTTCAATGATCCCTTGCTCAAGGAAGAGAAAGATCTGAGACATGCAATTGCAGAAGCGATCGATAAGTCTGCTTTTACACCGTACGGAGAACCCGCTTTCAGCCCGCTTCCGCCGACATCATGGGCATACGAAAACAATGTGAAGCAGTATCCGTACAATCCGAATGTTGCTTCAAAAATAATTAAAAAGTATATTGAAGCATCAGAAGCAGCACAACTCAAGATAAGTACTTATTATGATCATTTAGGTGTCTCTGATGATATAAAGGAAGATTTACGAGAAATGGGATTTGAACCGAAAATTGAAGTGCTCGCCGGAAGTTTGCCGCGTGACTATCAACTATTTTTAGCTCAATTAACATTGGGTAAAGATCCGGATCAGTACTTTTTTTGGCACTCTACACAAACATCAGGAAATATCACCGCATACAAAAATGTCCGTATCGACAAACTGCTTGAAGACGGTAGAAACACGTATGCAATTGCAAAAAGAAGAGAGTTTTATTCCGATTTTCAAAGAATACTGGTCGAAGATATGCCTGCACATTTTCTCTATTATCCGTATTCATATACGATAAAAAGGAAGTAGTGAAAACGCGAAATATTTGATATAATCTAGGTCAGTAAGGTGTGTTCCTCACGTACCATACTCACAATCGAGCCCGGGTGGCGGAACTGGCAGACGCGCAGTCTTGAGGGGGCTGTAT
>CAYMVU010000019.1:0-20841 GCA_964394215.1 uncultured Gammaproteobacteria bacterium | reverse complement strand
CTTTGGGAGTTTGATCTTGCTGTTCCATAATTTGATATGAAAATAATAATTCGGCTAAATCGCCAGACAACATTCTGG
Source organism: uncultured Gammaproteobacteria bacterium (assembly GCA_964394215.1). Lineage (GTDB taxonomy): Bacteria > Patescibacteriota > Microgenomatia > UBA1406 > GWC2-37-13 > UBA1450. Next base: position 20,763 of record CAYMVU010000019.1, on the reverse strand, counting down.
CACATATACTTTATTTTGTAAAGTAGTTTCAAAAAGTAAAGCATGATACAATTATTGCTTATGTCCGAATGTAACGTCGAAAAAACCATCCGTATCATCTCAGGAAAATGGACAACAACTATTCTCTATCACCTTACAACAGGTAAGAAACGCTTTGGAGAACTGCAAAAGAGTATGAAAGGGATCAGTTCAAAAACACTCACTGATAGGCTGCGAATGCTTGAGGAAAAGAAACTAATAGTTAAAAAAGTCTATCCGGAGGTACCCCTTCACGTTGAGTATTATCTTACAGAAAAAGGAGAAAAACTCAATAAAATATTTAGTGCCATGGATGAATGGGGCCGCGAAATGTAATTTTTGTTCACTAGTATGAAACGATTTATTCTATCAGGTATTTTTATTGTCGGACTCATAGCAGTAGCTATTTTCCTCAATCAAAGATCTTCAGATGACCCTCTTACTCAGGTGAAGGACTACATTACAACACCCACACCGGTGCCTTTTGCCGAAATGACAATCCCATACCTTCGTGAGAGATCATACAAAAGCAATCTCAGAGAAAGAACGTTATTTAGTAATAACGGCTCGTACAGTTCATACCTTACATCCTACGACTCAGACGGTTTTAACATTAACGGACTTCTTACTATACCGGCAGGTGCAGAGCCTGACGACGGATGGCCGGCGATTGTGTTTATCCATGGATATATCCCTCCATCCCAATACCAAACAACTGAAAAATATCAGGCATATGTTGATTATCTTGCCAGCAACGGATTTGTTGTTTTTAAGATAGATCTTCGCGGCCACGGAGAATCAGAAGGAATACCCGGCGGTGCATATTATTCCTCAGATTATATTGTTGATACTCTCAATGCCTACGCAGCTCTTCGTGAGGCAGATTTTGTAAACCTCGATGCAATCGGACTGTGGGGACACAGCATGGCCGGAAATGTCATCCTGAGAAGTATGGCGGTACGACCTGATATCCCTGCTGCTGTGATCTGGGCGGGAGCTGTTTATACGTATCAAGATATGAGAACGTATGGAATTAGCGACAACAGCTATGTCCCTCCCCCATCCGGTTCTCCCACCAGACAAACCAGAAGACGAATATTCGAAAAGGTTGGTGAGTTCTCTCCCGACAATGAGTTCTGGAAGCAGGTAGCAGCAACCAATTATTTAAATGATATAAAAGGATCCTTGCAAATCCATCATGCGGTAAACGATGATGTCGTGAGTATCGAATACAGTCGAAACTTGCTCGATGTTGCTGAAGGGACACAGGCATCTATCGAGCTGATCGAACACCCGTCGGGAGGACACAATATATCCGATCCGAGCTTCTCGAATGCTATGCAGCAAACGGTGGATTTCTTTTCCGAAAATCTGAAATAATTACTTCCATAGATTGGGAAACTGATCGCCGTATAGCGCAGTAGCAAACCATGTGATGTTTTGAGTATAATAATTCTCCGGATCTTCCCAATAAGAATGCTCTTTGTTTTCGTATAATTTACTCACAATTTTTTCTGAGTATATTTCCTCAGCCGTTTCCGGATCTTCTACCAAGAAATACCCCAAATTCCCGGAATAGGAAACAGCAGACTCATACCGATCCCACGGCTCTCCGTCATGCGTATATGAGACAAACAATGTATTGTTTTCCGCCCATTCCTGACCGAGAAATGATAGTGATGACAGATACTCCTTGGCTTCCGGACGACCGAACCACTGATAATCCAGTGCCACTCTCATCGGTACCCTGATAGCATTGTATCCGTACTCTGTTCCTTCCGGTCCGGGTTTTTCTGAAGGACGAACACTTCGGGATGAGAGATCAAGGGCACACCACTCAGGAGGAAGGACTTCATCTCCACCTGACAGTTCGAAACTACAACGATTCAATAGATCATAGGAAGTATCTACCATCGACTTCCAGTCGTGGTTCGGATCAACCTGTGAAAATATCTCGTAATGAGAGGGGGAAAGATAAGAAGGATTGACTGTTGCGACACCAGGGCCAGTCGCCCAGTTTCCTGCTGTCATGTACGGATCATCCTGAATGACTGCTACTTCATGCTCCCAGATACCGTTAAGGACAGCCTTTGCCTCCTCTAAATATCCTGGATCATCCCATTGCTTGTATGCAAATGCCAAAGCCAAAGCGATATCGGTGTCCGCATCTGAAGCTGTTCCTTTATCAGATCCTTTTCGCTTGAAGCTCCATAGAAAAATCTTTTCCTCAGTTTGCAGATTTTCTTTTGTCCACGAATATACCTGATCAAACGTTTCTTTATCATCCATGAGAACTGCCCGAAGCAAAGCATACGATTGACCTTCCGATGTCGTATCCTGTGTCGCAGGATCGATCACCCGTCCCTTATGAAGGAACTCGTTTTTGTATGAAGCCCATGTAGCACGCAGTATTCGTTGCGGGTATCGGGTTCCCCAAATCTCAACACCCCAACCGTCCCGGGAAAAAGTCGCAATCGGACGTGAGTTGGCCAAAGCTTCACCGATAAACGGGAATACGCCTGTGTTGACATCATTCAAAAGCTGCGGTGAAACCAGAAAATAATCAATATTCTCCGGATTTCCATTCAGAATATCCTGTTGGATTTCCGGATCGTACTCGACCTTCCAGTAATGATGAGCCTCGGCAAAGTTATTATTATTTTTTTCCATCAAATCTACAAATCCGTAATTATCCATCGAATAGAATGAGTCTGAATAGTCTTTTGAGAGAATATATTCAATTGCCTCCTCTTGTGGAGCAGTCTGATTTGATAAGTAGAGTTTGTGTCCGTCGCGCATATGGAAGCTCAACCAAACAAAAATAATCGGCAGAAAAATAAGTAATACGGTATTCGGGAGAAATTGGATGTGTTGTTTTTTCTTCACTTTACGGGAAAGCACTTCTCCCAGTCGATGTCCCAAATAGGCAATATTCATAGCAAAAAACGGAAATAAAGGTATGATATAAAACTCGATGACAATACCGCCCCGCACCAGATAACCTATTAGTGACAGTGTCAAGAGTGACAGAATACGTGCCGCTTTCTCCTTAATACCGAGAATCAGATTTATGAGAGTAGCAGTGAACCCCAGAATAATCATAAGAGGATCTTCCTTCATCCAAATACTGACGTTATACCAAAACGTACTTCCTGAAATATCAAATACGCTTCCTCCGTCCCTCTCAGCCTGGAAAATAAGAGTTTCGATCAGGCTGACATGATCTTGTGATCCGAACGTGCCTTCAGGAAATAATTCTCCTTTTAGTAGTGCATAAAGGAAATAAACCGAAACGACAAGTGCGACATAACTTATCCACTTTATCACGGCAAACAGGTGATGATGCTTGTGTCCCTGAAGATAGACAATATACACAAAAGCCGGCAGCATAAATACTGATGTTTCTTTTGATAGAAATGAAAATCCGAAAGCTATAGCACTGAAGATAATATTCCTTAATTTGTTGTTGTAATAAAGCAGAAACGTGAGAGAAACAAGAACCCAGAATGTCATGATGTTATCAAGAAGTATCCTACGTTGGAAATAAACGGCAAGCGGAGAAAATGAGAAAATAATGACACTTAATACACTGGCTAAACGGCTTTCGGTTAGTTTCTTCATTATGAAATATACCAGTACGCTTGAGGCCATATGAATAAGAAGCATAAAGACCCGACCAAAGTTTACGGAAAAACCGAAGCTAAAAAAGTCAGGAATAATATAGTACCAACCGGCAAGCATAATCCACCCAAGCGGTGCATGATCATACCAGTACGTATATGGAGCCATCTGTCCGTACCTTACCAAGGACCACGCCCTGCCGAGATAAATCGCTTCATCATTCTCGTAATAGGGGAAATTAAACATGTTTATAGCATGTGCTATAGCTCCAATTATCACAATCAGGATGACTAGCCTTCCCTCTCTTCGGTTAAAAAAAGATATGATACGATGCATATGTTACTGAAATAGATATTTTTGAACATACTCATCCTTACGATGAGCATTGAGATGTTCGGTTTTTTCCCACGAAGAAGACCCTCTTCTATGCCTAAGTAACGCTCTTATGGCACTGACGCTGAGAACTATTTGGTACGGCAAAAAAAATAATAAAAGTTTGATTGAAGAAAAAATCGGATAACGAAGTCCATACTTCCTCGTAAACTCAAATAATCCGATATTGAGCACAACCAACTGCGAGATAAGAGTCAGGAGCGGAAGAAATGTATAAATAGCAACATATACATCCAGTTTATACGCTATGGCCATATAGACCATAAATGGAATAATAAGGATAGTAACACTTTGAATAAACGGAATAAGAAGGATATATGATGCAAGCAGTTTTTTTCTTCCTCCTTCAAGATAGAGCCATTCTCCTTTTAGAAAAATCTGCAGGAATCCCTGTATCCAGCGGGTCCTTTGTCTGATAAAATCCTGGAGCGTATGCGGGGTCTCTTCCCTGGTGGCCAGTTTTTCATCATATACCACCTGGAACTTTGCGCCAGCGGCACTTAAGCGAATACCGATATCAGCATCCTCTGTGAGGCATTGCTCATCCCAGCCTCCTACTTCCTCCAAAAGTTGTTTGCGGAAAAATACCGTATTACCACCTAAAGGAACTAATCCATTATTCGCAAAAAAATGAAGAGTTGATTTAAACCAGAAAAAATACTCAAGAACATTGAACATGGCAAACCAATGAGTATCAAAGTTCATCAGCTGAACCCCTGATTGGACGACATCAATTTTCGGATCGTTGTCTATCACCGTATTAACAACATTGTAGATATCTTTGTTCGGCTGATCTTCTGCATCAAAAATCACAACGACATCATTTTTGGCATATGGTAAAGCTACGTTGAGTGCATGGGGCTTATTGATAGGCCCATCCGTAAATGTTACGAGCCGGATGTTATCATTCTGCAGTTTGTTTATGACATACCTGACTCGTTCTATAGTTCCGACATCATCATACCTACATACAACAATAAGTTGTTTTTTTTCGTCTTCATAATCAATTTCATGAATAGCACGGATAGTATCTCCGATAACTTCTTTTTCATTTCGGGCAGGTAAAATCGCAGTAAACGACATCAAGGACGGGGAAAAACGCTCAGGTACCCGGCTTTTTTGTATTCTTTCTACGTCTTCCCAGTAATAAAGCATGAGGTAGATGTTAAAAACTCCCATCACCAAAACAACTGTTGAGAAGCCGAAAAGAATAAATGAGAGAAACTGTGTAAACGGAAACAATAGGTACAGCACAAGTATTCCTCCAAAAACAAGACTGATGAAAGAAAATATAAGGTATCTTGGATGTATGAGCATCAATCGAAGATTGAAACAGTACACAATAAACTCAGATATATCGGATAAGCGCAGCTTTGATGAGCCGTATTCGCGCTCCTTAAAATGAATAGGGACCTCAGATACTTGCGCTTTATGCTTGAACGCATGGTGAAGGAGCCCTACCAGGAACACATATCCTTTCGCACCAATGTATCTCAATTGAATTTTTCTCAACAGATCCGCATTTATTGCTCGATATGCGCTGGTACAATCTTTTACCTTTTGCAGTCCTCCGATATACCGCGCCACTCTATTTCCCACAGCACTGTTCAGACGCCTGAGCCAGGACCATTCTGGGGGCAAAGACCCTCCGGTTGTATACCGTGAGCCGATTACAATATCATGACCGTCAATAACCTCTCGGATAAGAAAAGGCAAGATGTGCGGATCATGTGAAAAATCCGCATCCATCCCGACCACAATATCAGCCTTCATGTGATTTATTGCATGTTTATATCCTTTCGTGTAGGCGACCCCAAGCCCTTCTTTCTGTCCGAGGAGAAGATGAATGTGCTCATTATGCTGAGCCAATCTCCTGACTACAGAACTTGTCCCATCCGGAGAATTATCATCAACGACAAGTACATCAAGCTCGTGAGTACTGATATGTAATCTTTGTTGAAATATACTGTCAATAAGTTTCCCAATATTATCCCGTTCATTGTAAGTGGGAATAACCACTACAACTTTTTGCTGCTTTTTGTTCATAAATTAAAACCGTGTAGATAATGATGCGAAAATTTACTATATATGCAACAAATACGTAATATAGTAAGAGAAAAGTGAGGAGACCGTAAGGGATAGTATGTGCAAAAATTGATACAATACATGTTATGGGAGATATCCGTATAGAACCAACCTGGAAAGAAGCATTGCATGAAGAGTTTGAGCAGGAGTACTTTCAGCAATTATCTTCGTTTGTCCGTGAAGAATATCTTTCAAAAAAAGTGTATCCCCCACCTAAAAACGTCTTTCGCGCGTTTGATCTGTGTCCGTTTGATAAAGTCAAAGTCGTAATCGTCGGACAGGATCCGTATCACGGAAAAGGCCAGGCTAATGGACTTAGTTTCGCTGTCGATACATCAGTCGCAATACCACCGTCTCTCAAAAATATTTTCAAAGAAATTCAGTCGGATCTTGGCATAATTCCTGAAAACTCCGGAGATTTAAGCCGTTGGGCAAAACAGGGAGTGCTTATGTTAAATGCCGTACTAACAGTCAGAGCGGGATCACCGGCTTCACACAAAGGACACGGCTGGGAAGAATTTACAGATGCCGTTATCTCAACGCTTGATGAGGGAAAAAAACATATTGTATATATGCTCTGGGGAAAATATGCGCAGGAAAAGGGGGCTTCCATAGACCGTGAAACGAATCTCGTCCTTACTTCCGGCCATCCTTCTCCGTATTCCGCACATTTATTTCACGGCAATCATCATTTTTCACAATGCAATGAGTACCTCAAAAAGTACGGGAAAAAACCGATCGACTGGCACTAGTTATCACCTGTAAAAAAAGAGAGGCCGGTACACTGATCAATTGTGACAGATCTTCACGAGATGCTTCTTCATTCAGGAATGATAATATCGTATCTGCAGAATACTTTTCAAACAATGAAATAAAAAATGATGAGCCAACGACTTTATGTGATGTCATATACATCATACACATATCAGACAGCCAGTAGGGTATTCCTGAGGATACACGAGGTATGGGTAAATCATTCTTGAGAGCATACACAAGTTTATCGATATCTTTATATATTCTGATCACGCCGAATCCTGAGGTCGGTTTTACCAATCCTGCGGCACGGCCGATTCGAATGACATTGCCTTTGTATCTTCTCTTCGGGAGAAACATACTATAACTGCATTTTGTACCGATATTTTCTCTACAAGTGTAGTTATTTTCTTGATAAACAAAAGAAAGATATCGGTGGAGCAGACGTTCGTAGTCCTGTTTTATTGCTGTATTGTGTACAAAGTGCGCTAGTTCAATTACCGCCCTGGTTTTGCTTATGGGAAGAACATAGAAGAACATAAGTTCATTGGTATCAAGTGTTCGAAAATCCATAAAAGTCACGGTGCTGGAATCAAATACCGGTTTGGCAAAACTAATCCGCCAGCTCTTACCCTGCATGCTGGTTTTGATACTGTTGCTTGTAGGTACAGTTACGCTATCAAAAATATACTTTCCGTAGTATGTATACTTGTCCGTCTTTACACAACCTATGTTGTTCTCCTCGCAAATACTGACAATATGTTCATTTTTAAAAAAAAGATTACGATTATCTTTCAGAACTTCCCATATCCGTTTTTGCAAATTCCCCTCTGTGAATGAAAAATATCGATAGGATTTGAGTTCTACCGTAAGACTGCTTTTGACATTGTGAAGTGATAACTTATTCCAGGTCTTTTCGGCGCTTTCACCGAAGGGAACTGTATCCTTCGACCAAAAGCTTATATTTTTCATGCTCCTTTGCTTTTCCCGTAACGATCGGTTGTCCAGGAGAAGAATACTTCTTACATGTTTTATTGAAGCTTTGCTTAGAGAATATGCCAAATAAGATCCTGAAATCCCGCTCCCGCAAATGATACAATCAAAGACTTTCATAACATTATTCCAATAATACACCTTCTATTGTAAGAATCACTGATATTTCAGATATTCTAGAAACGATGCTGTTCAAAAATTTTTATCTACTTATTGACAAGCTTACCGTTACGCTCTATTCTATATGTATGGCAAAATCATCCTTTTCTCAAACCATGTCCCAACTTGAGGACACGTTAGATGAGTATTTCGGCGAGAAAGCGCCGCAAATGCCCGATAATATCAAAGAGCTTATCGTGAAATTTGCACCGTATCTTGTCATTCTCGGACTGCTATTTACTATTCCGGGACTTCTTGCGGTTGTCGGTATCGGCGGTTTTGCGTCAATGGTTGCACCATTCGGAGGAATGCAAGCCATGAGAGCAGTGACCGGTATGTGGCTCGGGATTATCCTGATGATTCCTGTCGTTATCCTTCAAGCGATGGCACTCCCGGGACTTTTTGCTCAGTCAAAACAAGGATTGAGATACATGTACTGGGCATCTCTTGTTTCAATAGTTGCGAATGTCTTGCAATTCAATCTGGTAGGAGCAGTAACAGGAGCCCTCATAAGCTTTTATATTCTCTTTCAGATTAAAAGCAAGTATAAATAATCATTCCCTTTGCGGCATCTCAAGAAGATCATAAAACCACGGGAATTGTTGTGGTCCATAATATCCCCTATCACAGTAAGGAAGTTGTGCCGCAATCTGAAGCATTACGAAATCCCGTGAAGAGATTTTTACGTTCCGACTGAAATCATTGATTTCTCCAGCTTTCATCGGATGTCCGAAGGCGACAGATGCCTTATGAAAAGGATTGACCGATTTGTATTCATGTCCGACAATTTTTTCCGTTCCTTCAAGTGCTATAGGAAGCACTAAACTCTCAGGTGAACGACGCATAAATAGATCAATCCCTTTTTGTGCAGGAAGAAGCTGTGCTTTCTCGCTTCTTGTTCCCTCAGGTGAAAGCGCAACAACTGAACCGCACTCTCGTAAAGCGCCTAGGATCGTATCTATTACATGTCGGTAATTAATAAGTTTTTCTTCGTCAGTATAAGCTTGATCGTAATGCTGAATGATCGGCAAAAGCTCAACGTCGTACTTTTGAGCCACATAATGCATGACCTGCTCTGCAGTGCCGCCCATTCTGCCGTCAAAAAACTTCATGGTTGCGGGAAGTACCAATCGTCTTAAGTATGGACCTCCCATTCTCTTCATTTCCTTCATGACAACCAAAGGATCAATAATGGAACGGTGATTGAACGGAGCTAGTACTGAACCTATTTGCAAATGTTCAACAAATCTTTCTTGACAATCTGTTCCGTACCGATCACATCGGATACTGTGATCCACAAATTCTCCGAACCCTTTTAAGTGCAAAGGTACATCTTTTCGTTCACTCATTGGCGAATTATATCACGCCGTCATGTTCCAATACATTATGTCCGATTATTTTGATTGTTCCCACGGAAATTCCGCGTGTCCGAAATGACCGTTTCGTGCAGTCTGAGCGTAGTTATCAAATTGGAACAATCCGAGTGATTGAATAGACTGTGCAACCCGCAGATCAATGATCTCATTATGGATGATTTCCGCAATTTGAGCTTGTGACAATCTTGATGTTCCAAAAGTATCAAGCATGATGCTGTCGGGTTCCGGACTACCTATCGTATAAGTCAATCCAAACAATACGCGATCCACAATCCCGCGTTGTACCAACTCTCTGGCTACATACCTGGCTACATATTTACCTGATCGGTCAACTTTACTGGGATCTTTTCCCGAGAGAGCCCCTCCGCCATGTTGAGCTGCTCCTCCGTAGGTGTCAACATCAAGCTTCCTTCCTACTTCTCCGGAATCTGCATACGGACCCCATTTACTGTCCCATTTTCCTGTACCGTTTATTATTACTCTTCCGTCTCCTCGGAACAACTCTTCTTCTGAGATATCTAAACCGAAATTAAATCCGTCCAAAACCGGAACAATAACTTCTCTATAAAGATCATGACGGACGTCACGCAGAGTATGATTCGGATCATGAGAAGCTGCTAAGGTCACATGCTCGACCGATACGGGTTTTCCGTTTTGGTAGTTTATCCCCACCTGACTTTTCCCGTCTGGTTTAAGCCACTCAAAATAACCACTCTTTCTCAAATCGGTAAGTCGTGCGGTCATCGCATGAGCGACCTGGATCGGTACAGGCATCAGGCTTTCATGCTCTCCGGTAGCATATCCGAATACTATCCCTTGATCCCCTGCTCCTTTTACAGCGCCATCCTGACCGTTTACCCCAACCCCTATATCGGGTGATTGTGTTGTAAGATTTACTGAAAGATTACCAAGTCCATACCAGAATCCCTCCTCGGGATTCGTATATCCGATTTCTCGGATTGTATCTCGGGCTATCTGACTATAATCTAATCCCAGACCTTCCGGCATCGTAACTTCTCCTACAAGAGAAAGCTGTCCGCCGTCATCATCTCCTTTTACTACCCCATCCATAGCAAACCGTACTAACTCACGTGCTTCCGGACCGAAGGTATTCCCAACCTCACGCATCGTATTATCCAAAATACTATCTGCAATAATATCCATGACCTTATCAGGATGTCCTTCAGTAACTGACTCTGAAGCTCTGATATCTTTCCCTGCCCGCATATTTGCAATCCATTTTGGGACTTCTTGGGTTTTCATAAATATATAACTGAGAAATAATAATGGCATAAAAAAACCTCTCCTGGATAGAGAGGTTCATATAGGTTTACCTGCAAAAAGCAAGTCGTATCCTTCCCTATTCCAGGGTTGGGTGGAGCACCGTTGTCCGATAATTATCGCACTCGGTTGCTGGATGGATCAACGAGCCAAATCTCTCCCCATCTCTCTCGATTTAAACGAATTTTTACACAACCATTATATATCTCAGTACATCCTTGTCAACATCAAAGAAAGAAATCCTATTCCCACTTGCCGGAAAGCAGCGATGTACTGGGATGCCTTGATGTATCTACTTTCAGTTTTGAAAAAATATCCGCTGTTTGCATCGATTCATCCTCATGTTCTGCTCGTATACCCAACCTTCCGATATCTCCACCTACGCCGACCAATAGAACTTGTGTGCCACGCTGATTCAGACTTTTTGTGACGGCAACCGGAGAATAATTTGAAAAGGGTGTATCGGGAGTTGAAGGACGACGATATGCCGGTCTGTGAAGAAGGATATAATTTCCTTCTTTTACTATGAAAAATGCTTTCTGTACTTCTCCGATGCGTTTGGGAAGTTCGAGCCTATACAGCAGATGTGTATGATCTCTGTGTTTAACAACCGCATAAATCCCTTCCCCGGCAGGTCGAGAAGCGCCTTTTTGAGGATTCCCTTTTTGCTCTTTATATGTCTGAAAGCCTCGTCCGCCGACCATCTGAATAAATCCCCATGTCGTTTCGCCACCGTCATTTACGACGGGCAATTTTTTGTTTCCCATGACAACATAACGGGCCGGTCCGTCAAGAGGATCAAGTACCAAAAAGAAGCGTGAGACATCATCAATTCCGGAAACCGTTTCTATCCCTTTTTTCGGTTTATAGAAAAAATAGATATCTCCCTGTTCCACGAACTCTAAGTCAATTTTCCATTTTTGTACCATGCGATTACCTCCGAATATCAGTGTACTGCAGATACCTCAATGCCTCGTGAAGAAAACGCTGTAAAAATGTAAGATGTAGTTAGAGAAAAATCTCCTGATTCAATTGCGGCAGGTGGATATCCTGTATTCTTAATTCCTGTTGCACTCGATTTGCAAGAGCCTGACGAGCCGGATCTTCACCGTGCGTTAATATGACTTTTTTTACCTGCTTAATGTGTTTGAGCCAGTTAACGAGCTGTTGCTGATCAGAATGCGAACTCATCGCGTGAGTTGTATTTACGGAGGCTTTAACTGACACCATCTTCCCGTCAATAAGGACCTCTTTTTGCCCTTCCATAAGCTGACGGCCGAGAGTGCCTTCACCTTGATAACCTACAATAAACAACCTGTTTTTTTTATGCGATAGATACTGAGCTGCATGTCCTACGATACGTCCGCCTGTCATCATTCCGCTTCCAGCTATGATGACTTTTGCCCCGTCTTTATAATACAAACCTCTGCTGTGATTTCTCTTGACGATGACTTCAAGCCCGTCAAATGCAAAAATCCCGCCGTTTTTGAGATCTTCCGAAATATGGACATTGAACATTTCCGGGTAATCCGCATAAATCTGTGTTGCCTGGTCTGCCATCGGGCTGTCCAAAAATACCGGTGTTTGAGTTTTTACTTTACCTTCCTTCTTTAGGTGCATAATCATATGAAGTATTTCCTGAGTTCTTTCCAGTGCAAAAGCCGGAATAAGAAGCGTCCCGCCTGATTCTTCTACTGCATTTATTTCATTCATAAGCATTTCAGTCGCATCTTCCTCGGCATGCAATCTGTCTCCGTACGTTGATTCCATGATGACGGCATCAGCATCATCAATAAATTCGGTGATTTTTACAATGTCTTCCGGATAATTCCCGAGGTCACCGCTAAATACAATTTTATGAATTTCCGAATTCGGTCTCAAATCCTCAATTTCAAGTGAGGCCGAACCCAAAATATGCCCGGCATCGCGCATCGTGACGATAAAATCCCCAATTCTTTCAGGAGATCTGTAGTCCATAGTCTTAAAACGATCGATCGTCTTATACGCCAGATCTTTGTCATACAGAGCTTTTTTATGATCCTGTACAGCGATCTTTGCACTGTCAAGAAGTGACAATTCCGTGAGATCACGTGTCGGAGGTGTCATCCAGATTTTGCCTTTAAATCCGCGGGGTATCAGAATAGGAAGCCTGCCGCAATGATCTAAGTGAGCATGCGTCAGGACTGCACCGTCAAGTTTTGAGCAGTTGTATTCGTATGGGTTATAGTTTAGTTTTTCAATTTCAGGAGTCCCCTGAAACATCCCAAGATCAATCAATATAGATTGTCCTGATCCTGATGTCAGGACATACGAAGACCCAGTGACAGTGCCTGCTGCACCTAAGAATTTTATCTGCATCCTTTTATTCTACCAGCTCATTCTTTCCACGGACTCATGAGCTGAAAATAATTTCCGTCAGGATCTGCGAATGTCACAATCCACATTGCTTCGGGGTCAGAGGAGGATTCACCGTCTTCTGTCATTCCATAAGGCTCTTTGATAACCTTTGCACCCTCTATACCCTTGATGCGGTCAAACTCTCTTTTAACATCCTTTGTCTCCAGATTGAACATGACCCGTCCAGGATCTTTAGCCTGTCCTTCCATTTTAGAGTGGTGTCCGACACTAAAAAAACTTGCTCCGACAGACCATCCTGACCATTCTCCGTCTTTCATATCCGGTTTTTTCTGAAAGACTTGTTCATAAAAGTCAGCTAACACTTTTGGTTGCATTGTCCCCACCATGAGAGAATTCAAATTCAACATATTTGAAATATAAATAATAAAGTAGTTTATTGTAACGAGATAATTGTAAAGAGTTTGTATGGAATTATTCTACTGAGATACTGCGAAGATATAAGTAAAGAGAAAAAAGGCTTGCTGACACAAGTATTCCGACCATTATCAACGGGAAAATCGTATTAGGGTAACCTGCTCTACTCATCATTCCCATAGCTGCCACAATACTACTTCCCATGAGTACTGAAAAAGTAAGCCATGGTGCCGCGTAAAAATATCCACTCTCATTTTTTTTAAATAACAGTAATCCCGTCCCTATCATGGCCGGTAGGACTATAGCAAGATCAATGACTTGTATAGGATTTACCCACAATCCGGTTTCAATGAGTGTTTGCGGAATTTGTCCTGATATGAGCGCCGGAATAATTTCACTCAACCATAATAACCCGAATAAACTCCCTGTCAGAATGAGAATGATCGCCGCAAAATAAACAAAGAATATGCTTTTAATTTCATGTATCGTAATATACTTTTCTCCTTCTCGTAACGAATGAAAGAGTGTATAGAATGTAAGTCCGAGAACAGCAATGTAAGGCAAAAATAAATAATTAAAATGAATAAAAAATGCATATATTACGAATGCATACATGAAGTACATAAGTGTTCCTACCCAAACAAGGTATGCGCCAGTAGATTTTTTGGTCAAAAGGGAGGATGATCCCAATAACACAATGACAGCAATCAGATTCCCGATATCCTGTCCGCGCGCCTGTAAAGTCCAATTCTCCGTTTCATATTGATACGCACCTGGATCAAAAATCCCGAGAAGACTGGTTATCGTTACAAGGAAAGAAATGATGACAGCTATGATGATCCACTTATTAGAAACTCTCATTGTTTCGCTTGTTTAGAAAAACTGCCAGTATACCGGTGGCACCGGCAATAAGAAGAGAAATGTCTTCATACACTCCAAGAGAAAGTGCAGCAGTAAAGCCGATAACTGACCACAAAAACGGAATAACTACAATATATTTGGGAATTCTTTGAGAAAGCAGTAATAATCCCCAAGTGAAAATTGTTGTCGGACAAGGAAGTCCGAAAGTCGGCGAACCGGGATATCTATGGCCAAGGAAATATCCGAGAAGCGGATAAAGAACGGTACCAAACACCATAAAAAATATGCCAATTTTTGATCTGATATTATTGTTATAAGAAAAAATCAGCTTCTTTTTCCATACACCTTCATATAGAAAAATGAAACCCTGTATAAAAAATAACGCTCCGAATAGCCGAGCAGCGGGATTGATTGAAGAAAAAAATATCCAGTGATACATGATTGCCATCCACAACCAGTATCCGGCTAAAATCGATGCGATAATAACTGATCCGTTTTTTGCTTTTCGAAAAAGAAAGATAAATATGATAACCGCTGCAAAATAAATTGAAAGCTGAGAAGGCCAGACAGATGTATTGTATCTTGTAAAAACTTCAAAAAATGCTTCTTCAGAAAAAGGCAGTTGCATATTGTTACTATAGTACTTTTTTCTACCGAATGCTTATGCATCACGTTTTACCATGAAGAGCACAATGATCAGCATATCTTCTTAGTGTACCGGGACCGCTTTTACATTAACGTTATTCATTGTTCTTTTTATCCAAACATACCCCAAAACTGACGGTATGATATTGCCAATAGCAATCGAAATCCAGACAGCAATGATTGAAAAATTAAATACCTGAGTCAGGATATAACTCAAAGGAATAGATATCACAATAAATCGCAAAAAGAAGATCCAAAAGCCCGGCCATGACTTTCCCAACGCCTGAAAAGCATTTGCCTCGACCATCATTGCCGCCAAAAATCCATAACTCAGAGCCACGACCCAAATGTACAACTGAGTATATTGTGTCACGACAAGATCAGTTGTGAAGATACGGATAATGTGGGCAGAAAAAAGTACTGCCATTAATCCAAGCAAAGCTGCTCCGATAAACCCGAGTCTCAGTGCTTCCTGAAAAGATTCCTTTGCACGTTTCAGATTTCCCGCTCCGATATTCTGTCCGATAAGAGCCATAGCCCCGAAACCGAATCCGACTGCAGGCAAGAATCCTAAAAATTCAACTCTGCTGCCGATACTAAATGCAATCGTGCCTGCCTCCTGGAATCCGAGAGCTGTAATATAGAGCAGTGCCGCAACGCCGACCGGATTTATCACTTGAGTAAGTGACGCCGGAACTCCGATCTTCATCACTTCCTTCACCGAATCCCACTTGAATGTCAGGTTATAAAAATGAAATCGAATCGACCGATTTATACTGGATAAAGATCTGATGGCAACCACAATAAATGCTGCCTGGGAAATGAGTGTCGCATATGCCGCACCGGCAATTCCCATTGCAGGAATACTTCCCCAGCCGAAAATAAGAATGGGATCAAGAATAAGATTAATGAGTGTCGAAAAGGCAAAAAGCTTTGTAAGGGTAAACGTATCTCCCTGTGCATTGAAAGCAAACATGATCGTGATCAGGATAAAGAATAAAACCGACCCGGCGGCCGTAATCGTAAAGTATGTAAATGCCGGAGCAAAGATCGTACCTGACGCACCAGAGGCGATGAGAAGCTGGTCGCGAAATAAAAACGAGATTGCTGTAAAAAATACTGCAGCCATGACAGATAAGACAAATGACTGACCGAGCACCCGCTCCGCTTCTTTGGTGTCATGAGCTCCGATATTCATTGCCATAATAACTCCTGATCCGATCGTGATTCCCATGCTGAGCGATGCCATGAGAAAGAGCGTGATCTGTGAAATACTCACTGCTGCAATAGCTTCAGGAGAAATCTTACTCACCCAAAAAGCATCAATGATGTTGTAAAGAGTGTAGAAAAATACCGAAAGCATCATCGGCCATGCGACTGACCATAGTTCTTTAAGGACTGAGCCACGTGTAAGGTCCTGCCCTTCGTGTTGTTCTTGTTTCATAAAAAATTCTTATTCCATGGGCAGTGACTGCAAAATCCCCACAACATTCCCTTCAGAATCAGCAAAGGAGACATATTTCCCTACTCCCGGAATGTCCATTATATCAGTTTTGATCTGTCCGCCTGCTTTTTTTATCGCTTCTATACTTTCTTCAATATTCTCAACCGAAATAACGACATGAGGAGCACGGTTCAGTTCATCGTCTTTATATTCGAAGAATCCTCCGTTAATTGCCCCCGGCATACTGGGCATACCGTTTTTACCGACCTCAGTAGTTGATGCCATAATATAATTTCCCATTTCGGGACCAAGTTTCTTCATCTCCCAACCGAAAGCTTCGGCATAAAATGTTGCAACACGATCTCTATTCTTTGCGGGCATTTCAAAATGAACTACAGGATTGTTTTTCATAATATAGTAAAAAATGGTAACATACTTGACTTACATTCCCTCAACTTCCACACTGAAGCCTCCGACCGCCATCCGTTGCATATCAAACGGCATGGGCATATCTTTATATTCGGACATTGCGGTTTCCATCTCCTTATGGACCTTAGCATTGATGTCATCACGATCTTGCTTGGATTTAAAGATGATAAATGAAAACCAAACCGTCTCATCTTCTTTTGCCTGTGCCATCTGTGTAAATGAAATTGTCTTCATTTCGCCCATTTCCTGCGAAGAAAGATCATCTCCTATACATTCGTAATATCCCAATGCCCCATACTTCATCCAGATTTCGGCACCTCCTTCAGCCATTTTCCTATATTCTTCTACTTTATTTTTGGGAACGACTAACACATATCCATCTACGTACTTTTTCATATTATTTGTTACCTCCGTTGTAAGCTTCTTCCAGCTTAGAAATATTAAATTTTTTCATTTCTAAAAATGCTTTTGTCACTCTGTCAACTTGTTCTTTACTTCCTTGTCCCAGCATCTGATCCATAGCCTTCGGCACAATCTGCCAGGATACTCCATATTTGTCCTTGAGCCAGCCGCATTGCTCAGCTTCGGGAACTGCCGATAATTTTTCCCAGAAATAATCAACTTCTTTCTGATCCTCACAATTCACAATAAATGAGATTGCTTCATTGAATGCAAATTTATGATCATAAGCACTGTCGGATGCCATAAAGACCTGTCCTTCCAGGGTAAAGTCCGCATGTGCAATTGTCCCTTCTTTATCATCAGTCCCTTTCCCGTGACGATAGATATTCCCTATTGACGCATTTTCAAATATGGAAGTATAAAACTTCATGGCTGCTTCTGCTTTTCCGCAAACTTTTCCCACAAACATCAAAAAAGGAGAAATTTTCTGCTTGACTGCGCTGTAATCTTCAGGAAGGTTGAGTTGCCATGACAAGCCGTATTTATCCTGTACCCATGCGAACTTTTTACTGAATTCGTACTTGTCAAGCGGCATCAGCTCCATACCGCCTTCTGTCAGCGCTTGATGCAGCTTATCTATCTCATCCTCTTTCTCACACTGCACGGAGATTGAAATTGATGGATTGAACTTGAAGTGTGGTCCGGCACTGATTGCCATAAACGGTTGTCCGGCAAGGGTAAATGATACGATATCACAGTCTCCTGAGGGAGTCCCCGTGATTGTATTCACATTTTCAATTGATGATTCAGGGAAAAGAGAAGTGTAGAATTCGGATGCTTCTTTGGCCTGTGTATCAAACCAAAGATGCGTTTTAATTTTATTCATATTCAAAATAAAGACTTTTAACAGAGTGACGGACAATCAGTATGACAAATCACTTGTAAGAAGTTTATAAGAAATAACATTATTTTATCGAAAGACCGTACCGTTATGATGTTGAAGCGTTTGTCTGTCAGATTGAACACTTGATTGAATTAGTTCTTTACCGGTTTATATGTGAGGATACTTACCAGTATTGCAATCAGTGCCCAGACAATTGAAACAATAGTATTGGAAAATGAAGTAATCGGGATAAGACCGAGTCGCCATGTGGTGATTGTTATGAAAATACTCAGTGCAATACTGACTATGATTGCCAGTATGCTTTTTTTCAGTTTTTTTAAGTCCTCAATCGTTGGAAGAATTATTCTGAGTCCCGGAAATTCAAGAAGTGCGGACGTCACTGAGATCATATCAAATGTGGTCGGGACTAATGCAAATGACAGAGGTACTTCCAAAATTCCAGCACCGATTGTTGTTATGATTCCGATCATACCGGCATGAAGAGATATTCCTAACAGTGACATTCTCCCTTCCAGGTATTTTTCAACAGTATTACATCGGAAATAGATCATTCCATCTGCGTGACGCGTCTGATATTTACTTTCAAGCTTCCGATGCAGCCTACGGATTTGTCCCAATCCGACAATGTACAGGAGCAATAGTACGGACCATACGACATACAGAACAAGTGAAAGATTGTAACTGAATTCTGCCAGTATGAGAAGAATACAGGCCATGATAAAACCGACGATCAAATTAAATAGGATATACTCGCTATCCAGGCTGTTTTTACTATCCTGACGAAGATGACGGTACCGCAAAAGCACCAGAAGATGGAGTTTCGATATAAACCGAAATACATGCGTAACAAAATATATCGGTTCTTGAATTAGTACATTTTCTTTTTTGGGTTTATACTCTTTGTTGCTTTTATTTTCCGATAGCACGAGCAATATGACTGATACGAAGATATGAAGCAGAAAGGTGAAAATCAAGTTCGTGATAAGATAGGTAGGATGTAATAAATAAAGTTCTTGAAACGTTTCCAGTATTGACTGTAGAAACATGACTTTATTCTATCAGGACCATATTAAGTCCTTGTAATAGATTGTAAGACGGATGGTAACTGCAGAAAGTCAGGAGACTTGACGGTCTGTATTCCTGACTCGCCTCAGCTATAGTAGTTAGTCAACAAATGTCAGAGCTACGCCTGTTTTGTCAGCACGTCCGGTACGACCAATGCGGTGAATATAATCATCGTACGTCTCAGGCAGTTCATAGTTGATGACGTGAGAGACGTTATCGATATCGATTCCGCGCGAAGCAACATCGGTTGCAAGTAGGATACGTATGCGATTATTCTTGAATGCATCCAGTGCGCGCTGCCTTTGACTTTGTGACTTATTTCCGTGAATGGTTGCGGTTTCAAATCCGCGATTCCGAAGCTCTTTATACAATCTCTCCATGCCGTGTTTTGTACGACCGAATACGAGAACTTTGTCAAAGCCCGGTTTTATGAGCAAATCATGCAAAAGATCTACTTTGTTCTGTCCGGCAATGCGGACAATATCCTGGTCCACATTCGTTGATGCTTTTTGGCTCGCCACTTCAACGGTTATCGGATTGCTCAAGAACCTTTCAGCTACGGTTTTTGCTTTCCCCGTCATTGTCGCTGAGAAGAATAATGAATGTCTTTGTTTTGGCAAGAACGAAATAATATGAGAGATATCATTGATAAATCCCATATCGAGCATACGATCTACCTCATCAAGTACGATTGTCCTGTACTGATCAAGATACAAAGCCCGTCGCTCAGTCAAATCTTTTATACGACCAGGTGTTCCGACCACAATCTGTGGATTGCGGCGAAGATCCCGTATCTGACGACCTATCGGCACACCACCGATGACAAGAGTGCTATAGCATCTCGTTCCTTGTGAAAATGTCCTCGCTTCATCCATGATTTGGAGTGCAAGCTCGCGGGTCGGAGTCACGATAATTGCTTTCTGAGAAGGATCGTTGACGATTTTCTGAATAATCGGCAGTAAAAATGCTGCCGTCTTACCTGTACCAGTTGAAGCAAGCCCGATGACATCACGTCCCTGCAAGATAACATCAATTACCTGATCCTGAATCGGTGAAGGATTTTTATATCCTTTTGCTGCAATATTTTTTTCAATAATCGAATGCAGCTTAAAATCTGCGAAAGTATGTTTTGCAACATAATCCCGTTTGATCTGCGGTTCGGCCTTTTTGACAAGCATCTGGGGATCAACACTCATATAACGAATGCGATTGCCTGAACGCTTTGGAAAAGATGATCTTCCACGGTTAATAAATTGTTTATTTGATCCACCAGGACCACGAAAAGAACGTTTATGAAAAGACATAAAATAAATGGGTTACCTAAGTAATCTCAATGAGGAAGACCTAAACCCAATATTTTTTTGGAAGATCTCGCGTCTTAAGAAGTAAAAGGTATCTAATAATGGAGATAGTATACCACATCACAGTGGAATATTCAATTATAGGTTATTTGCTTTTTGCTTTGTTCGCTTCTTTTTCTTTATTCTTTTTGGCATTACTTATGCGCTCTTCACGTATTGCCTCCTGATCTTTTCGTCTTTTTACTGTGCGCTCCATGTCTT
>CAYMVU010000018.1:0-21764 GCA_964394215.1 uncultured Gammaproteobacteria bacterium | reverse complement strand
TTATCCATGAGTTCATTGTAGCATGAACCTCCTGTTTTTGTACAGCTGTACTACTTTTATTATCATTGTGATTTGGTTTTTTTATCCATATAATAAAAGGATGATAGTTCCGATGCCGCGTCATTTGAAAAGTAAAATTATTTTTGTTCTGGCGACAGGGTTCGGGGCATTTTTGATTGCATATTTTATCGACCAGTATTATATTTTGGGAAAAGGTTGGTGGTTCTTGCTTGAGTTAGTAAGTTAGAAGCAAATAAAGGTAAGAGGTAAAAGTATTATGTAAACGTGATTGATTAGCTGATTGAGCTGACGTTACTGCCTCTTGCGTATTACCTATTACATTTTAGCTACTAGTATGATATTTAGACTCGATCGTTTTTTTTTCGATGAGAAAGATGTTGCCACATTTATTTTCGGCGTCTTATTAGTCGTGAGCTACATATTTTCCATACCGCTTGCACCTTTCAAGTTCGGATCACTTGTTGCCTTATTCGTGTATCTTCTCATTACCCGTTCACTCAAAAGCAGTGTGACGTACGAAGGGTATTTTCTGATTGCTATTCTCGGATTGTTCTTTTCACTCTTTCTTTCACCGTACGGACTAGGAATATTTCTCCTCATCTCTACATTGATTTACGTCAAGTCAAAGAGAGTATAACCTTTCGTAATAAGCTGAAATAGTAGTTCTGCCGCATCTTCAATATCTGTGAGTGATACAGAGCTTTTTGCACTGTGTTGACCTGCGACAGGGATATTGATTTGTATCGTCTCATACCCGTTATTTTGTATTGCCTTTGAGTTTGTCCCGCCGGAACGTGAATCCGGAATTTCATACTGAAGCGGTATAGTATTGTCCCCAGCTGCTTTCTCAACGATCCTTCTGTATCGATCAGAAATCAAAAACTCATCACCCAGAAGCTGCAACGCAGGGCCCTTGCCCATCAAAGGCATACACCAATTTGCAGGAAAGAATTCAGTGTTGCTTTTGGCGTATGCCGAATCCACATCAATACAGATATCAGGATTACGATTTCTGACGGCTGACATTACTCCATTGACACCGATTTCTTCCTTCGATGAAAAGCAAAGAGTGACCCGGACAGGTAGTTGGGTTCCCATGAGTTTTTTGTACAGCAGGATAAGAACAGCGCAGCCTGATTTGTTGTCCAAAGACGGAGAATATACACAGTTTTTTCTTTGTGTAGCTTTTTTGGCAAAAGTTCCGATACTTCCGATTGGTAGTTTATTCAAGCCCAATACTTTCAAATCCTCGAATGAGGAGGCTTGCTTTATGGGGAGAGAGTATTGAATAGTATCATTAACTGCAAATATAAGTTTTTCACCGATGACATTCTCAACAGGTATGTCTCCGACGGGAAGAATGCGACAGTACTCTTTCGTTGATTCAGTGATGATAAAACCAACCTCATCCATATGTGCAGAAATAAAGATTTCATACATTCCTTCACCTAACGTATATACAAGATTATTACCGATTCGCTCTCCTTCTCTTCCCATCCAGTGTTGGATCGTGGAGGCCATTCCTAACTCCCACTCATACCCGCTCACTGCAATGGGAGATACAAGTTGTTTGAGCAATGTGGCTGTATTTTTCATGATGAGATTAAACCTAAGTAATAATCAAAGACGGTACCTTGTTCATTGTAATCATACGGCATGCGATCCTGAGTGCGATACATGGTGGGGGAGAGTCCTAACCGCTGCACTTGCTGTTTGGCCATATCATACGGTTTATAATATCCTTCAAGACTTCTGTTATCGCAGCCGTACATCACAGGTACCAGTTGTCCGAAACACATCAGGTATGACAGTTCCTTTGCGGGTGCGATCTGAGAGTATCGTTCTTTCAGTTCGGCAAAATCGATTTCTTCTTCCGTATCCGTAAACTTCAATCTCCCGTTTCCGTCGACGACATCAAGCATCCGTGTCTTTTTTAAAGCAGGATCCACGACTTTCAAAAGCGTCCCTGTCTCACTAAAAAATCCGGCCGAATCCAGAGCGTTGAGAAACTGACTGATATCACGAATACCGTTGCGAATAAAGGGAGAATAATACTGTGTATCTACACTCACAATCGGAACCTTTTGACCGGTGGTACGTTCTGTAACCTGACGATTATATCTTTCGGCAAAATCCAGATAACGCATCTCTTCATCATCGCAGTCAGTAGCCAGTGTCAGATCTTCCACTATCATCGCGCGTATCTCATCCCGATACCGTTTGAGGGAAGGATTTCGCTGCATTGCGATATTCATAGATCCAAGAATATCTGCTGTGGCCTTTGTCAAAACCTCACTCTGTGTTTGTACCAGTGCATACGGTGTCCCGTATTTGACCTTCTCTGTCAGCTTAACGCGCTTATTTTCCGTATCGTTTTTAGGTACGACAAACACATCCATCTGTTCAGCTCCGCCTTTCGGCATTTCTGTCATATCCAGTATCACGACGGCGGCATTCACAGCATCCGTGCGGTCTCCGATGCGTCTTGCTATGGCATCCCCGATCGCGATAGCTCTCTGAAACTGCTCAATCTTACCCCCAAAAGAAGTCGGAATCGGACCCGGACTGAAGAAAGGACCAATCAGAAACGGTCCCTGATCGCTAACAAAATCAGGGTCAAGTCCCAGCATTTCACCTTGTGAAAGTACCCGCTCCCGATTACAGATAGACTGTTCTGATAATACTTCTATCAGACCTTCATCAGGTACTTCTGTCGGAAAATCAAATTGTTGTAATTGTTCGTATTGCATATATGTAAATAAAACTAAAAAAAAGCCCGCCTTGAGAGCGGGTTGTCAGAAACTTTTTCCAAATAAATCTAACCCGCAGAAGGCGGGTGATGGTGATAAAAAGAAATGCTTATGATATAATTCATGTTAGTATGTTAACATGATAAAATAAGACTGTCAAGTTTTTGTTTATACTATATCTATGAAATACAAACCTGAAGACCGCTTACAAACACAATTGGCCGAATCGTTTCTCAAATTAAAAAACCAGCAGGAAGTTCTGAACTATTTGAGAGATCTTATGACACCCGTGGAAATCAGAGAGTTCAGCAAGCGACTGGAGATAGCCCGTTTGCTTAAGAAAGGAAAGCTGTCTTATCTGGAAATATCCGAGAAGCTTGGAGTTTCGACGACGACTGTTACACGTGTCGCACAATGGCTCAATAATGGATGTGACGGATATCAGACAGTGTTAAAGTCGTTATAGAATGTGATTAGTTGCTGCGTTGTAGAGGTCAATTGCTCCGTCAGGATCAAGACCTACCAGACTTTGTATAATTTGTCCCACAATATGTTCAGCGCCCGGGACATGATACCTCTCAGGTCTGTTTTCGAATACTTCCGCGGCAGCAATTCGCGCATCTATATCTCTGGTCGGGAATATGCGAACTTCCCCGTATTCTGTTTTCATCTTATATTTTTGTACTGTCAATAATAAGAGTTACTGGTCCGTCATTGTGGATCCGTACATCCATGTAATGTCCGAATTTACCGATTTTAACGGTAACTCCCTGCTTTTTCAAGAGCTCGATCATATATTCATATAGAACAAGTGCTTCATCAGGTTTTTTGGCTTTGATGAATGACGGTCTTCGTCCGCCTGAGATATCTGCGCAAAGAGTAAACTGTGAAACGAGAAGAATCTCGCCTTTGGTATCAAGAATTGATCTGTTCATTTTGTCTTCTTCATCGGACATAATACGGAGATTCAGGATTTTATTGACACTTTTTTCCGCATCCGATTTCGCATCGGTTTCGTAAATGCCAACGAGTATTGCATATCCAGCAGAGATTTCAGAAAAGAGTTCACCGTTGATATGTACTGAAGCCTGTGTGACGCGTTGGATAAGAGATATCATAGTTATTCTATAGTGACTGTTTGTCTGGCCTCACCCTCATGATTACAATCGATACAATACTCACCGAACATATCCTTCAGTACCGTCTTTTCACGCATTTCAACAGCCGGATTATTCGGATCCGGAAGATATTGATCGGTGTCTTTATTTACCGGAACCTGCTTTTTCGATATATTGGCGGTTGAGTTTGTACCCTGTATCAGATACTCAAAGCGGGTCGGGCAGTTGTAACCCCCATCCTGCTTGCCGGCAATTACACCGGTATCGCTACAGACCTGCATACCGACAACAGAAGCCGGTTTGACAGGCGGCAGATCTGGCTGATTCTCAAGAAGTCCGGTCATAATGCGGTTCCATACCGGGGACGCTCCGGTAAGACCTGAGGCAACTCCCTGTGCCATCGGTGAAAAATCATTGTTCCCTACCCAGACTGTGACGAGGAAGTTCGGGGTGTATCCGATTGTCCAGTTGTCGCGAAGGTCATTTGTTGTACCGGTCTTTACCGAAACGGTCCGATCCTTGATAACCAACTCGGAACTGGGTCCGAATGCTGCGGTACGTGCTCCGTTGTCCTGAAGAATATGGGAGATGATAAACGCGGTTCCTTCAGAAATTGCGTTCTTGCCTTTGATCACGAGACTGTTTGGTCTTTCAAGCGGCTTATGGACATCCTGCTCGAAGTTCGGATCTTTGAACTCATACAGAACTTTTCCGGCTTTGTCTTCAACTTTCAGGACATAATTAAGAGCGCGGGGTTTTCCTCTGTTGGCAAAAGCTGAGAATGCCTGTGCCATTTCAGTCATAGCTACTTCTCCGCCTCCAAGCGTGAGAGACAAGCCGTAATTGTCAGGATCTTTAAATGAACTGATGAGGAATGCTGATGAAGAAGCAATAAATTCTTCAACGCCGTTGTATGCAAGCATCTTCACAGCAGGAATGTTATATGAGTTTGCAAGCGCATAGCGAAGCTGCACGGGTCCGTGAAATGAATTATCATAGTTTTTCGGACAGTAGGCTTTCGGTTGTCCAGGATTTGAAAAACAGGTGGGTACATCCAGAAACATCGATGATGCTGTTACTAATCCGCGGTCGATACCGACTGCATAATTGATCGGTTTGATGGAAGATCCTGGCTGTCTGGTACCGGCGGTTGTGACATTGAAAGCACCTGATGATCCGTCGAAGTAATCAACCGATCCGACCATCGCAAGGATTTCTCCTGTCGGAGGACGGGTGACAAGAACCGCTCCGTTTGTCACGTTCAGTCTTTCGAGATCATCAATCTCCTCACGGAGTGCCGCTTCTGCTGAGGCTTGCACTGCAAGGTCAAGTGTTGTCGTCACTTTGAGTCCTCCTTCTTCAAGCTGTTTTAAGCCATATTCCTTTTCGAGAAGTTCTTTTACTTCAAAGACGAAATGCGGAGCTTTTATATTTGTTTTAGGCGGAAGGACGGCTACTTCTTTCTTCATGGCTTCATTCATTTCCGCCTCTGTAATAAATCCCAGCTCATTCATATTCCGTAATACACTGTCGCGTCGGTTCTTGGCGCGATCAGGATTCGTATGCGGTGAATAGAGAGTCGGTGCCTGCGGTAAACCGGCAAGAAGTGCCGCTTCATGCAGCTCAAGTTGTTGCGGTGTTTTGTTGAAATATGTTTTTGAGGCCTGAGCAATACCATAGGAGGATCCGCCGTACGGTACCTGATTCAGATACATTTCCAGTATTTCATCCTTTGAAAAAATCTGCTCGACCCAGACGGCAAGGATAATTTCTTTGGCTTTTCTCTGTATCGTCCGCTCGGGAGTGAGAAGAGCGCTCTTTACTAGCTGCTGTGTGATAGTCGACCCTCCCTGTAAATTGCTTGTTTTTAACGTATCCCGTACTGCACGCAGCATTCCGGAAATGATTGATATACCTCCGTGTTTGTAAAAATCTTTGTCTTCTATTGCGATCGTCGCTTCTTTCATGTGTTCGGGAAGATCTTTCAGTTTGACCGGTGTTCTGTTTTCGTCACGGTATACTTCATATAAGAGTTTGCCGTTTCGGTCATATATCTGACTGGAGATAGGGATAGCTTTGTAGTCTTTCAAAGTATAAGGTGACGGCAATCCGGCAAAAATGAAGAAGTATAAAAAGATACCCGTGCCTATAAATGCTAAAAAGACTATCAAACTGACAGAGCTAATGATCCATAGTTTTTTTGATTTTTTAAACTTCGGGAGTTTGAATTTCATAGAATGTATCATTATACCTTATATACAACAGGTCGTGTCCTGTTTTGAAGTACTTGAGCGTGCTTATAAACGGGGGAAAAGCGGTGCAATCTTTTCGATCTTTCCTGATGTTGCAGTCTTTATTTTATCCGCTGTCCCGGGCATAAACGGTTTCAGCGAGGTTGAGACGATATAAAGTTTGGTAAGCCAGCTCTCAAGATGCTCTTTTCTTTCTTCAGCACTAAGTTTCCACGGCTCTTTTTCATTTATTTCTTTATTAAGTTCTTTCACAGTTTTCCAGATATCCTCCAACGCTTGGTTGAATTCGAAATGTTTGGCTTTATCAAGAATACGCTCATCTGGTTCGGTGTTATTCTCAACAGTCAATCCGTCTTTTGATGCCATGGTAGTCACACGTGAAACTAAATTCCCGAGCTCGTTTGCAAGATCAGCTTCATACAGCTGCTTCATACGATCAAGAGAGAAATCTCCGTCAGTTAGAGACGGGATTTCTTTTAAAAGGTAATATCGGACGGCATCAGTGCCGAATTTTTCAACGACTTCATACGGATCAATGACATTTCCCAGTGATTTACTCATTTTCTGTCCTGAGACAGAGATAAACCCGTGGACATACTCACGGGTAGGAAGCATAATTTCTGCGGAAAGGAGCATTCCGATCCAGTAAATTGCATGAAATTTGATGATATCTTTCCCGATGACATGAATACGGTTGGGATTATCGTTCCAGTAGGACTGAAAAAGCTTTCCGTTCTCCGCAAAATCAAGAGCCGTGATGTAGTTGGCAAGCGCGTCAAACCAGACATACATCCGCTGATTGTCATCGTCCGGTACGGGGACACCCCATCCTTTCATACGTTCAACAGGGCGGGAGATTGAGAAATCTTCAAGCCCTTTGTCAATAAAATTCAGCATTTCCTGCTTACGGAAAGTAGGTGCAATTTTCAGCATATCTGACTGAATTACATCCCGGATTTTTTCAGAGTATCTTGAAAGGGCGAAAAAATAGTTTTCTTCCGTGACAAGCTCAAGTTTCCGATTGTGATTGGGACAAATATTATCTTCAAACTCGCCTTCTTTGTAAAAAGTCTCACAGCCTACACAATATAAGCCGCTGTACTTTTTCCGGTAAATATCCTTTTTGCACAAATCCCAGAGTTTCTGAGCGCCCTTCATGTGTTTTTCGGATGTCGTACGGATAAACTGATCAAAAGAAAGATTCAGAGGATCACGCAGGCTCTGAAACCGCTCTGAATTCTGATCAACAAGGGTCTGCAATGGAATTCCTGCTTTTTCTGCCGATTCAACATTCTTTTGTGCATTTTCATCAGTGCCGGTCAAAAAATAAGTGTCATAGCCGTCTTCCCGATACGCACGGGCCATGGCGTCACTTTGGACAAGTTCAAGTGCATGTCCAATATGAGGTGCACCGTTTACGTAGGGGATTGAAGTTGTGATGAGAACTTTTTTCATATTATGCTTCTGGTGAATTCTTTTTTTTACGATCTTTCATGAGAATCAGTTTCGACAAAGCTATTATAAACGATAACAGTAATAATGTATTAATTATATCGAATCCGACGAGATAGCTAAGGGCGAAGAAAAGAGGTGTAAATAGTGTCATTACCAGTTGAATCGGTTTATAACGGAAGAATCCGGTAGTAAAAAATACAATAAGTGTTGTTATAACAACAAATAATGATATAATTATGATGTTTGATGGGGGTATTTTCCAAAGCAACAGACCGAGAAGTAGAATAAGTACTGTAAGAATAATCGGCTTCAGGTCAGTAAATGTATGGTTTAAGAGTCTTCGTGACTTCATATATGTTCGCTTGAAACTTCCGTCAACATTTATTATAATCACAAACTATGGCACAAGCACAACTACCAGAAAACAAACAAGAAATTATTGATATGTTTGCCCAAAAGTCAGGAGACACGGGATCACCTGAGGTACAGGTTGCCCTTTTGACGTTCAAAATCCAAAGACTTACCGGTCATCTTGAGGGCAATAAAAAAGATAATCATTCACGACGCGGACTTCTTAAAGTCATTGCAAAAAGACGCAGAATCCTCAATTATCTTCAAAAACTTGATGAAGCTCGATATAAAGAGCTGATAAAAAAGCTTGGCCTTAAAAAATAATTATTAATTGAACGGGATAAGAAGAGAAAAAGTCATTATTACTTATTCCCTGAAGAGAATACTCAGACAGGTTTATTTTAGGATACTACTGTATTGTCCTGAAACAAGCTTGCCCTGAGATCTCTCTCACACACTTCTTTCTCTTAAGTAATTCTCCCGTGCTATATTTTATATATGAAATATCTAGAAGAATCCATCGAAATTGATGGTAATAAACTAACACTCCAGTTCGGTAAACTGGCTGAAAACGCAACCACATCAGTGTTTGCCCGCATGAATGATACTTGTATCCTCGTCACAGTTACACTGGGTAAGGAAAACAATGATATTGATTATTTTCCACTTTCTGTCGAGTATGTTGAAAAACTCTATGCAGGAGGAGTTATCAAAGGCTCACGTTGGGTCAAACGAGAGGGAAAGCCGACTGATGAAGCAATCCTGAAAGGACGCATCATAGATCGCTCAATCCGACCGTTTTTTCCGAAAACCTACCGTCGTGAAGTACAGGTTGTTGCGACCTTAATGTCAGTTGATAACACTGTTGCTCCTGAAGTACTTGCAACGATTGCATCTGCAGTCGGAGTACATCTCTCACCTGCTCCATGGAACGGTCCTGTTGCCGCCACACAAATCGGACTGATCAAAGATGCTGAAGGTAACTCTTCCTACATCATCAACCCGACCCAGGAAGAAGAGCTGCACTCAGATCTTGACCTTTTTGTCACATCAAACCGTGAAAAGGTGGTCATGATCGAAACTGCGGCAAAAGAACTTTCAAATGAAGTAATCAAAGAAGGTATTCAGCTTGCAAAGAAAGAAAACCTGAAACTGATCGAGTTTATGGATCAGCTTCGCGAAAAAATCGGTATGCCGAAAGAACAGGCAGCAGAATCACTGATTGATCCGAAACTCAAAGAAACATTAAAACATGAATTCGATAAAGAAATCGATAAGCTAGTTGCTTATAAAGCTGACCGTGAATTCGATGACGGATCAATGATGAAAGAACTTGTCGGAAAAGTCGTCGAAAAAACAGGTGAAGAATATACCGATAAACAGATTGCAGAAGCTTTTGATTATCTTGCAAAGGATAAAATCAGAACAAAGACAATAAACGAAAAAGTCCGTATTGACGGACGGGGAATCGATGATATCCGACCGCTTTCAGCCGAAGTCGGTATCCTCCCGAGAACTCACGGAACAGGTCTCTTCAAAAGAGGTGCTACACAGGTTTTGTCAGTACTGACACTCGGCGCACCGGGACTTGAACAGCTTATTGACGGACCGGAAGGTCAGGAAGAGAAAAGATACATGCATCACTACAACTTCCCGCCATACTCAGTCGGAGAAACAGGACGAATCGGATTCACCAATCGTCGTGAAATCGGACACGGAGCTCTTGCCGAAAAAGCACTTCTGCCGGTTCTCCCGACAGAGGAAGAGTTTCCATATGTCATCCGGATCGTGTCAGAGGTACTGACCTCAAACGGTTCAACCTCAATGGCATCGACATGCGGATCGTCAATGTCACTTATGGATGCCGGTGTACCGATCAAAAGACCGGTTGCCGGAATCGCTATGGGACTTATGTCAGAATCAGATGATAAATATGTCATTTTGACTGACATTATGGGAATTGAAGACTTCTCAGGTGAGATGGACTTTAAAGTCACCGGTACAACGGAAGGAATCACCGCTATCCAGCTTGATGTCAAGAATAACGGGCTTACGGATGTCATGATTGACGAGATTCTTGAGCGTGCTCAGGCTGCCAGACTTCGTATCCTTGAAGTGATGAACAAAGCAATTCCTGAAACCCGAAAAGAAATTTCTCAGTATGCACCGAAGATTGAAACTCTTCAGCTGCCTGAGGATATGATCGGAACAGTCATCGGACCCGGCGGTAAAACCATAAAGAATATCATCGCACTGACTGATACCGATATCAACATCGAAGATGACGGATCAGTAACTGTAGCCGGCATCGATCAGGTCAAGGTTGCAAAAGCACTTGAGATGATCAACAACCTCATAAGACAGGTTGAAGTCGGTGAAGAGTTTGATGGAGAAGTGAAACGATTGATGGCCTTTGGAGCGTTTGTCGAAGTTCTTCCCGGCAAAGAAGGATTAGTACATGTCTCAAAAATGAGCAACGGATTTGTCAAAAATCCGGAGGATGTCGTCCAAGTCGGTGATCACGTCAAAGTAAAAGTACACGAAATTGATTCGCAAGGAAGAATCAATTTGGTGATGACTCAGCTTCCTGACGGTACACCGGTTGAGATTGACATGAGTGCTGCACCTGATCGTCATGACGAAAGGCGTATGGATCGTCGTGGCGGCGGAGGCGGAAGGCGGTATGATGATCGACGCGGAGGCGGAGATCGTCGCGGACCGAGACGTGATGACCGTCGAAGGTATTGATTAACCAGCAATAATTACAAGAGCTCTCGATTAAAATCGAGAGCTCTTTTTTTGTACAATAGGTATTAAAACCACGCACAAACGTTACTTAGTGGTATATACTTAATCTATGGGTAGAAGAAAAAAATCAAAATTTCCGCGTCTCAAAATAAACGGGAAAACGATATTCAATATTTTCGGATTTGTCCTTCTTCTTATCGGCATTATTTCATTGGCTTCCTTTTCACAGCTTTTTGCACCTTCAGAAGAAGGCCGTGTTCTCAAAGAGATCAATGTACAGCTCCTGGAACTTTTCGGGGGGCTTGCAATTTTTGTACCGTTTACGATTATTCTTCTGTCTGGACATTTCTTTAACTCTAAAAAACTGAAATTTGTCCGTCTCAACCTCACTGCAGGTTCATTCTTGCTCCTAGTTTCTCTGATGGCTTTGTTCAGATCCGGGGCGTGGGGAAAATCAATTTATACCAACTTGTCAATTGATTTTACTCCTCTCGGCTCTCTCTCCATACTGATCGTTTTCTTTATCATTGGACTTATCTTATTTTTAGATACTTCTGTGGATGTGATTATGTTGAGCGTTATGAAAGTATTTGGTCCGATAGGGAGCATATTCAAAGGTCTTTCAAAGGCAAAAGATATGAAACTCCCATCACTCGGAAAAGACGCCAAAGAGGGTGATAATTTTATACGTGATCAGGTCGTGATCAACAAACCGATAGCTCCGGCAGCAATTGCTCCGAAAGCATCTGATCAGCACGGAGCAGAACATAATCAAAACAATCTGTCAATAAAACCGGTGATGCAGAGCGATTCTTCAACATGGGTATATCCGCCGACCACGCTTTTGAATGATGTTAAGCAATCTGAAGCTGATCGGGGAGACGTAAAATCAAATGCTCATATCATCGAAAAAACCCTTGATAGCTTTGGTATCCGTACCCGTGTCGTCGAAATAAACTTCGGTCCTACTGTGACCCAGTATGCAATCGAAATCACGATGGGGACCAAACTTTCCAAAATAACGGCATTGGCAAATGACTTAGCTCTTGCGCTTGCTGCTCCGACAGGACAGGTTCGTATTGAAGCCCCGATTCCGGGAAGGTCCTTAGTCGGTATCGAAATCCCGAACATTACACCGCAGATTGTGACTCTAAGACAACTTATGAAGACAGAGGCATTGTCAAAACGAGGCGGAGACCCCCTTCTTGTGCCGCTCGGATTTGATGTCGCCGGTGTCCCGCAGGCTGCATCTATCTCAAAGATGCCTCACGTACTTGTTGCCGGTACGACAGGCTCCGGTAAATCAGTCATGCTCAATGCCTGGATCACAACTTTGATGATGCGTACCAGACCTGACGAACTGCGTATGATTTTAGTTGACCCGAAGCAGGTTGAAATGGTGCAGTATAACGGTTCTCCTCATCTTCTTACCGATGTCATAAACGATAACGCGAAAGTAGTTTCTGCTTTGCGATGGTCAGTCGGGGAGATGGAGGCCCGCTATAAGGAGCTTGCATCAAAAGGCGTCAGAAATCTTGAAGGATACAATAAACTTGAGGGTATAACACCAAAGCCGTACATTGTATTTGTTATTGATGAGCTTGCAGATCTCATGATGTATGCGGCAAATGACGTCGAGGACATGATTACCCGCATAGCCCAGAAAGCGCGTGCTGTTGGTATTCATCTGGTTCTTGCTACCCAGCGTCCGTCCGTTGATGTCATCACTGGACTTATGAAAGCGAATATCCCGAGCCGTATTGCTTTTAATGTATCATCTATGGTTGATTCACGGGTTATTATCGATATGCCGGGAGCGGAAAAACTTCTCGGTCGAGGAGACATGTTCTATCTTCCTCCTGATCAGGCAAAACCGCGCCGTATTCAAGGACCGTATCTGACGGATCAGGAAGTCAGTGATGTCGTCAAATTTCTCAAATCTCAGGTCCCTGAAGTCCATTACACTGAAGAAATCACGGAGGCAGCTGATAACGCACCCGGTATGCCGGGTGGGGGAGTCATGCCGGGCGGAGGATCATCAGATCGTGATGAGTACTTCAATGCCGCAGTTCAGCTCATTGCGCAGGCTGACAAAGCTTCAGCATCGCTTCTTCAGCGTAAGCTTAAGGTCGGATATGCCCGAGCTGCAAGAATTCTTGATGAGTTGCATGAAGCAGGGTATGTCGGACCGGCTCAGGGATCAAAACCTCGTGAAGTCATCAAAGAAGCATTTCAGCAGCAGTAAAAGTATCAGAAGGGACACAGAATCATGACGATATTATCGCGATCCCGTCCGTCTCCGTCAGCATATCCTTGTACTCCGTCTTTCCCCAGCGAATGAATGACACGAACTGTTCTATGATTCGGGACTTTTTCACAACCTTTCACATTGGAGTGACAGTGATAGTCAGGGTCAAAGTAATAAGGTCGATTCCATTGGTCCATAACGTATATGTTGTCAAGATAAGGACCCCGCCAGTTCGGGAAGTTGCCGTCTGTGCACGTCAGACCTGCGGCGCAGTCATTGACAAATGCCTCAGGATTATGAATGCATATCTGAGGATCAGAGTGTCGGGGCAGCTGATCTGTATCTACTTCCAGTTGAAGTAATGCTTTTTTGATTTCCGCCATGTCTGCAAGTGCTTTTGCTTCCTGTGATCGCCGGACTGTTTTCGAGTACGAAAGAGCGCCGATTGTAGCCAGAACACCAATGATACTGATGACGATCATCAACTCAAGAAGAGTAAACCCGTTTTTGTTGTTCATATATTCAGTTTACCGCAAATATTTTTCGATA
The DNA here is from genome assembly GCA_964394215.1 of uncultured Gammaproteobacteria bacterium. Lineage (GTDB taxonomy): Bacteria > Patescibacteriota > Microgenomatia > UBA1406 > GWC2-37-13 > UBA1450. The sequence continues at coordinate 8,272 of CAYMVU010000018.1, read as the reverse complement.
TTCCTCTGATGCTCTTCATACGTGCGGGCATAGTACGTATTTCCGCTTCCGTCATGCAGATAGAACATATAAGGAGTATCAGCATCGGCATTGGCTGCCGCTTCGATTGATGCCTTCCCGGGATTGCTGATCGGAGCAGGGGGAAGTCCGGTGTACTTGTAGGTATTGTACGGTGAGTCATATTTGAGATCTTCGAATGTTGTCTGTTTTTTCCACCAACGCTTTTCTCCGGGCTGATATCCGAGCGCATACTGGACAGTGGCATCAACTTGCAGAGGATAGTCTTCTTCCAATCGTCTGTACATAATATTTGCAATTTGCTGTTTGTCATTTGCATTCGCTTCCTTTTCTATGATGGACGCGAAGGTTAATAACTCTTTATCTGTCATTCCTTTTTCACGTGCTTTTGACCTGATTTCTTCGTCAAACTGCCTGTCGAAATTAGCGGTCATTATATCAATAATCTGCTGTTCCGATGGATTTTTGGGCACGAGATAGGTATCGGGAAAAAGATACCCTTCGTCTGCAAGTTCGTTGAACTCAGTTTCAGAGATGTCGAAGGCCTTTGACATAATCTCAGCGATTTCCTCTTTTCGAAGACCTTCCGGAATCGTTACCCAGATGTCTACCGTACCGTGTGTTAATTCATCTGCTATTTCTTCAGCAGACATGGATTGAGATAGTCTGAAATCGCCGGCCTGAATCTTACGTTCAATTCCTTTTTGCTTGACAAGGAGGTAAAAAACAAGCCTGTTTCGGATAAGGTCCTCTTTTGATAGATTGTTGATAATCGTATCAAGATCCTCTCCCGGCTCGATCACGAACATGGTGAATTCCTGAGATTGCTTGTTTACAGGAAGTTTTCCTTCAGTATAGAAAACATAGCCTGAAACGGCAATTACGGCGATAATGACAAGAAATATTGCAAGTTTTTTCATATTAGTCAATGAGATAAATTGGGAATGAACTAAGTGTTTCTATTGCTTCTCGGATATCTCTTTCTTGCGATGAGTGTAATGTCAATAACACTTCTTTGTGTTTGACTTCGTCTTTACTTCTTTTGTGAAGCTCGATACCGGCCTTCTTATCCGACGGAGCACCGAGTATTTTTGCTATCGCATTCAGATTAAAGTTATTTATGTGACTAATTGTACCAGATTTTTCTGCCGTGATTTCTTTCTTAAAACGTGCTGTCTTCAGTTTTTTCCATGTAACATCAGGGTCTCCGTACTGTGCTTTTAGGATTTTTCTAAATACCTCAAGAGCTTTACCGTTTCGAAGAAGTTCTTTTGCAACTTCTTCCCCCTTGAGTCGTTGACCGCTCGACTTATAACACAGATCAAGAAGTTTTCCGGCCAGTCTGATTGCACGGTTTTCAAGCGGAAGCGGACGACTGCCATCCTGTTCCAGTACCTTCAAAACGTCAATAGCTTCAAGAGTCGGGCCGATACCATGTCCTTCCGGTTCGGTTGTTGAATTAACATCGACACTGATCTTTATTCCGAAACGTTTGGCAATTCCTTCAAATTTTTTCTTTACAAGTTCCGCATCCTTTTCGTATCTTATTTTCATCGTGTGTCCGATCGGAATATCAATAATCAGATGATTTGTTGAAACGGCCACTTTTTTGGCCATAATGGAGACAATGATTTTATCAAATGACTCAAAAGACAACGGTTCTTCTACTTTGATGATAATATCATCAGCGGGGGCAATTCCTAAATGTCCGCCCCAAATGATGCATCCGCCGACCTCGCGGACTATTTTCTCCACATGCTCCGGGGTAAAATTCACTTTTGCCAGAACTTCCATCACGTCAGCAGTACCTGCAGGGCTTGTGATAGCCCGTGAAGATGTCTTCGGCATAATGAATCCCGCAGCCACCACGATAGGTACGACAATCATTGTAGTTCGCGCTCCGGCGATACCGCCTATTGAGTGCTTGTCTGCAACAATACCATTGAAGTGCAGCTGCACTCCGGTCTCGACCATTGCTTTCGTCATAAAGTAAAGTTCCTCTTCGGTAAAACCCTCTTTGAATCCGGCTGCTGCAAAGTATGTGGTCAAAACGTCTCCCAATCGATCTGAAGATATTTCATCCATCAAAGCATAAATTTCTTTATATGTGAGGTGTCTTCCCCGCAGTTTTTTTCTGATTGCCTCTTTTGCCACAAGCAAATTGGTTTGTTCTGCCATAGATTTATTCTACTCCTTTGTAAATTTCAACCATGCGCTGTCTGTAATGCTTCATTTTTACGAACATCTTCGTAATAAGATACATCTCTCTGACGCCAAATAACCAACTTAAAAATAAGTATACAACGGAGAAAAATATGAAGCCGACAGAGAGCAGGGCAAAGACGTTGATGGTGCGGCTTGTATCAAAAATAAGCCCGTCAAGCAAACGAAGAAGAAAATACGTCAAAAGTGAGGTGTTAAATGTAGCCAAGGCTATCTTTATCGTTTCTTTATAAAAGAAAGAGACATTGTATCCGTCGATTTTTTTATACAGCAGTATCATCAAAACAGCAGTTCTGATACTCATTGTTATTGAAAAAGAAAGGGCCAAAGCCCAGACGGGAAGCTTGAGAACAAGGGTAAAGAAAATACTCAAACCCGCGCTGAATGCTATCGTAAAAGCCGTAATATAAAACGGGGTGCGGGTATCAAAGACAGCATAAAAACAACGGGTCAAAAAGTAATAAATCGAATGAAGAGGGAGCGAAAGTGCAAAATATGACAGTGTGCTTGCAGTAAGCACAGTCGCCTCCCAGTCGAATTTATCACCGCCGAAGAATAATCGAACTGTCGGAGTCCGTGTGACGATAAGAAAGGCGGCGGCAGGAATAGTGAAAAAGAAGATATTGAGAATTGATTCTACGACGATATCACGAAATTCATTGAATTTCTTTTCCTGAAATACTTCAGTCAGATAGGGTAAAGATGCCTGTCCAAACGCCATCCCGACTACAGATACAGGGAGAAGTTGAAGCCTTTGTGCTAGATAAAAAATCGTGTACGCACCCGGTCCCAGGAGTGTCGCTAATGTCAGATCGACTGTTGCATCAATCTGTCCGACGATTATCGTTAGAATCCGTGGTGTCGCGGTCCTGAAAAACCGAACTGATTCATTCAGATGAGACAAAACGAGCTGGTACTTAAACTGTGCTATGTAAAACACGGGAAGCTGAATGACAAAGAAAAGCATTGCTCCGATCACAACACCCAGTATCGGTGCCATAAGGTGGAGCGTATCCGCAAAGAAATAGATGAAGACAATAATCGCGAAGTTGTAAAAGATCGGAGCAAGAGCAGGGATAAGAAATGATTTCTTCGCTTGACTTATTCCGGTCAGAAAATTTCCTAAAACTAAAAACGGAAGCTGCCCGAGTAATAATATCCGGGAGTAAAAGACCAGTTGATCAGACATCTCAGGTGTGAATCCGGGTGCGATAACGGGCATAAGAAGAGGCATTGTGATGACAAGTATGATTATGAAACCGGACAGAACGAGTGTCACGACATTGATTACAGAGGAGATAATGGTGCTTTGTTCTTTGGAACGTCTTTGATACTCGACAAAAAACGGGATGAAAGTGGTACTGAGTGCTCCGTTTATCAGGATTTCAAAGACCAAATCAGGAATTCTGAAAGCGGCAAAAAAGATATCAAGTTCTTCTTTTGTAAAGAATCCTGCAAGAATGCGGTATCGTATAAATCCGGCAATACGGGAAAGGATCATCATTCCGGAAAGAATCATTGTGGAGGATAAGATACTGGTCTGCTTAGCAAAAATGAAATCCTTCGTTTTCTTCAAAATCTTGTTCATATAAGTATGTTCATTATAGATTATCAGCCTTATAAAGTCTGGTTTAAAAGCGAAATGTTAATTGATGTTAATTTCTTCTTGTTTACCTCAATTTACATAACTTTTACTTGACATTTGGGTACAAAAGGTGAATAATGGTTCTATATGGTGTTTTATGGTGAATATGAAATTTCGATCACGGCAGGAGGGCGCATCGCACTTCCGAAAAAGATACGGGAATTTCTTCACAACAACACAGTTGTGATCACCAAAGGGTTCGGCAATTGCTTAGCGGGATACGACAAAGCAGACTGGGAGGCAAGGGCGGAGAATTTACTCGATGTTTCACTTTTAGATAAGGAACACATCGACAAACGCAGATTGCTTTTCTCATCCACGGTATATATCGAACTGGATGATCAGGGCAGAATTGTCCTCCCGAAGCAGCTACAGCAGTTTGCGGCACTTTCAAAGATCGTCACAATCGCAGGAGTAGGAGATCACTTTGAGATCTGGGCAAATGAAAAGTGGCAGGAATATGTAGTTAAAGTTCAGGACTAATTATGCATACCAGTGTTTTTCTTGAAGAAGCAGTAGAAGCGCTAAACGTCGAGAATGGAAAAAAGTATATCGATGCCACATTCGGAGAAGGAGGTCATGCCCGACAGATTCAATCAAAAGGGGGAATCGTGCTCGGTATTGATGCGGATAAAATCCAGGCAACGAAAGAAAAAGAGATTAAGGTCGTTAACGGAAATTACGGAGATATCCGTCAAATAGCTGAAGAACATGATTTTATACCCGTTGCAGGGATCCTTTTTGATTTCGGTCTTTCTATGGTGCAGCTCAAAACGGGAGGAAAAGGTTTGTCATATAAGAATAATGATGAGCCGCTTGATATGAGACTGGGTGAAAACGGTCAAACGGCCGCGGAATACCTGAATTCAGCTTTACCCGAGCAGCTTGTAGAAGATATAACAAAATACTCTGAAGACCTGGTATCAAACCGGATTGCACACAGAATTGTTCGGTATCGTTCAGAAAAACAAATGGAAACGGTAGGAGATTTGAAAAAGGTTATTGATGATGCGACGGGGATGCACGGCAGAGCACTCGAAAAAACATATGCTCGGATTTTTCAGGCAGTCCGGATAATCGTCAATGATGAACTGACACAGATCAGACGAGGGCTGGAAGGTGCATACGAGATTTTGGAAGATGGCGGAAGGATCGTGATTATCTCTTTTCACTCAATAGAAGACCGGGTTGTAAAAGCGTTTGTGAGATCAAAAGGATTCAAACAGCAGAGAATACCTGTTCAGAAGAACAGGAAGTTACAAACATTTGAGAGATCAGCAACTCTCAGGGTTATTGAAAAAATATGAAATTGTCTTTTAATTCTTTTATTCTTGGTTTAATCATTCTTCTTGTCGGGATTAATATTGCGATTTTCGTGAAGGGAATTTCACTCAGTAACGAAATTCACTATTATGAAAAGGAACTCTCCGCTCTCAGACAGCAGAATGTAGACTATGAACAAAAGATTTACAAAATGGAATCCTACACCTTGACTGCATCACTTGCTGCAGAACTTGACTATGGGAAGTATAATGATCCCATATACAGTGAGCTGCCTCAGTATGCTCTCAACAAGTAATTATGAATAGGCTCCGCATCATTTTTGGTTTTTTCAGTCTTGTTCTTGTGGCTATCATCATCAGGCTTTTCTTTCTTCAAATCATAGCCCCAACCTATTATTCTGCAGACTACACAACAACGAAAAAAATCAATCCCGAACGCGGTCGGATCCTTGATCGCAATCATGAGCCCTTAGCGGTAAATCAGACAAAGTATCTTTTGTATGTTGAGCCGAAACTTGTCACAAACAAAGAATACATTGTCAAAGTACTTGACGAAATCTTACAAATCGGTGAGGCTACAATTTCAGGCCGTATCAACTTGGATAAAAACTGGGTAGCCGTGAAAGGAAGCATTGACAAAGAAACGAAACAAAAAATTGAATCACTTCATCTTGAATCTGTCGGTTTTCAGGAAGAAGAAGAGCGGTTTTATCCGGAAGCTTCATTGGCTGCGCATCTGACAGGATTCCTCGGTAAGGATTCAGAAGGAGAATCAATCGGTTATTTCGGAGTTGAAGGATACTATGACAAAGATCTTGCCGGTTTGCCGGGAGTTTTGAAGTCAGAACGGGATATGATGAACAGACCCATCTTTTTGGGTAGTCAGGAAAGGGTGGAGGCGAATAACGGCCGTGACATTGTTCTCACCATAGACAAATCAGTGCAGCATATCATAAAAGAACATCTTAAAGCGGGGGTTGAAAAATATAAAGCAAAATCAGGATGTGTTATTGCGGTCAAACCGCAAACGATGGAGATAATCGGATTGAGCTGTCTTCCTGACTTTGATCCTGAGGAATACTATGAATTCTCTGAAAAGGATTTTGTAAATTGGACGATATCGAGTACGTATGAGCCGGGTTCGACATTCAAGCCACTGGTTATGGCCGCGGCTCTGGAAGAGAAGAAAGTGAAACCGGATGAGATATTCGATGAAGCAAGCTCGGTTACGATCGGCGGTTATACTGTTCGGAACTGGAACGACAAGTACGAAGGGAAAATCACCATGACACACGTATTGGAAAAATCTTCAAATGTCGGTATGGTTTACATCGGAAAACAACTCGGGAATGAACTGCTGCATCAGTATATAACCGACAAATACGGATTCGGAGACTATACACAGATTGATTTACAGGGAGAGGCTACCGGACAGGTAAAAACACTTAAAAACTGGTATCCCATCGATGCGGCAACAATGTCTTTCGGTCAGGGAATATCCGTGACAGGTATCCAACTTGTACGGGCATTCGCATCGGTCATTAACGGCGGGTATCTCATGCGACCTTATGTCGTGAAAGAAGTGATCGAAGACGGTCAGACAAAGACCAGAGAACCGGTGATTCAGAAGAGAATTCTTAGTGACAGAACGTCCGCCATAATGAGGAAAATGCTTGTTTCAACTGTAAATCATGCTGAAGCAAAATGGAATATTCCCGAAGGATTTACGTTCGGAGGGAAAACCGGTACTGCTCAAATTGCCGTTCAGGGAACGTATGATACATCAAAAACAATCGCATCGTTTATCGGCTTTGCCCCTTCTGAAGATCCGGAGTTTTTAATGTTGGTTGTCATACAGGAACCTGAGTCATCAAGCTGGGGATCGGAAACAGCGGCACCGTTGTTTTTTGATATTGCCGAAGATTTGCTGATTTATTACAATGTAGCACCGCAATAATTAAACCTCTTATGGATTTTTATATTCAAAAACTAAAAAATCGATATCATCTGTTGAAAGCCATTCTGGCAAATATGTATTACGGCTCACCCAGTAAGAATCTTATCGTAATTGGTGTGACAGGTACCGACGGCAAAACCACTACCTCCTCTTTGATCTATCACATTCTCAAAACCGCAGGTAAGAAGGTTTCTCTTATTTCGACAGTATCAGCCGTGATAGGCAATAAATCATATGATACCGGTTTCCATACAACTACTCCTTCACCTTTTACCGTTCAGAAGTTCCTGCGCGATGCTGTGAATGACGGTGATGACTATTTCGTACTGGAGACGACATCTCATGCACTTGACCAGTACCGTGTCTACGGTGTTGATTTTACCTACGGTGTCATCACGAATGTGACGCACGAACATCTCCAATACCACAAAACATACGAAAATTATGTACATGCTAAAGCAAAACTGCTCAAATGGGCGAAGCATGCTTTTATCAACCGTGATGACAGGTCGTATGAGATCCTTGCAGGAATTATTGATCAATCGAAAACAAAAACCTACGGACTAAAGGAAAAATCTGATTACCAGTTCGATATCTCGGTAAAGATCGGCAAAACTCTTGCTCATTTCAATTTATACAATTATCTTGCTGCATATGCAGTCTGCTCCAGCATCGGTTTGCCGGATGATGTTATTCTCAATGCTATGAAATCATATGTCCTCCCGGATGGCCGTATGGAAGTTGTGTATGACGGAGATTTTAAGGTCATCGTGGACTTTGCCCATACTCCCAATGCCCTTCATGAGGCATTGCCCAGTGTCCGGACAGAATACGTGAAAAAAGGAAGACTTATTCATATTTTCGGAGCTGCGGCTTTCAGAGACGACGCAAAAAGGCCAATGATGGGTCAGGAAAGCGGGAGATATGCTGATCTGACGATTATTACAGAAGAGGATTACCGCACGGAAGATCCGGAAAAGATTGCACGGGAAATTGCTGTCGGGCTCGAAAAAGAAGGCTTTGCCCGAGTCAAACCGGAAGAGTTCGGCGGACGGGTTAAAACATATACGTCTATCGTGAACAGAAAAGAGGCCATAACAAAGGCACTGGACGTTGCAAAAGCAGGAGATGTGATTGTTTTGACCG